>NZ_JBFOKR010000023.1:0-73767 GCF_047246645.1 Ferdinandcohnia jepli | reverse complement strand
CCCTTTGAAGGGCTGGCCAGTAACGAAGGCTTTCAGCCGTAGAACAAACCACCCGTTTTCACGGGTGGTTATGATTTATTTTGAATTTGTCTGTAAAGAAAAAAACTTGACATCTAGTTGGCCAACCAGTAAACTATTTACATGTAAAGGTATTTCACTTAACAAGGGGGAGATACTATGCTTGAAAAAACAACGAGAATAAATTATCTATTTGATTTTTATCAGTCGTTGTTAACACCTAAGCAGAAGAGCTATATGTCTTTATATTATTTAGATGACTTTTCCCTTGGTGAAATAGCAGAAGAGTATCAGGTTAGTCGTCAAGCTGTTTATGATAACATCAAGCGTACAGAAACAATGCTTGAAGAGTATGAAGAAAAACTGTTACTATTTCAGAAATTTCAAGAGCGTCAAAAGCTGTTTGCAAAGCTTAAACGTCTATCTACAGAATATAAAGATAGCGAAGAGCTTGATGATGTGATACAGTTGCTTGAGAAATTAGAATAGGAGGCGGCAAAAATGGCATTTGAAGGATTAGCCGACCGACTGCAAGGTACATTACAAAAGATACGCGGTAAAGGAAAAGTATCAGAGTCAGATGTAAAAGAGATGATGCGAGAAGTTCGTCTTGCCCTTTTAGAAGCAGACGTTAACTTTAAGGTCGTCAAAGATTTTGTTAAACGTGTAAGTGAACGTGCTGTTGGACAAGAGGTAATGAAGAGTCTAACTCCAGGCCAACAAGTAATTAAGGTTGTCCAAGAAGAATTAACCGCACTTATGGGTGGAGAACAGAGTAAGATAGCTGTTGCTAAAAAACCTCCAACTGTTATTATGATGGTTGGTTTACAGGGTGCAGGTAAAACAACGACAACTGGTAAGCTCGCAAATTTACTACGAAAAAAACATAACCGAAAACCAATGCTAGTTGCTTCAGATATTTATAGACCTGCTGCAATTGATCAACTTCAAACCTTGGGTAAACAATTAAACATGCCTGTCTTCTCGTTAGGTGATCAGGTAAGTCCGGTTGAGATTGCAAAGCAAGCAATAGCCAAGGCAAAAGAAGAGCATCATGATTATGTACTCATTGATACGGCTGGTCGATTACATATTGACGAAGCACTCATGGATGAGTTAAAACAAGTCAAAGAAGTAGCGAATCCTGATGAAATCTTTTTAGTTGTTGATGCAATGACTGGTCAGGATGCAGTTAATGTTGCACAAAGTTTTAATGATTTGCTTGGTTTAACAGGTGTTGTTTTAACAAAACTTGATGGTGACACACGTGGTGGTGCTGCCTTATCTGTAAAAGCTGTTACGAATACACCGATTAAGTTTGTCGGTCTCGGAGAAAAACTTGATGCAATTGAACCATTCCATCCTGAAAGAATGGCTTCCCGAATTTTGGGAATGGGTGATGTTCTATCATTAATTGAAAAAGCTCAGAGCTCTGTTGATGAAGAAAAAGCTAGAGAGCTTGAAAAGAAGTTTAAGTCAGCTTCCTTTACATTTGATGATTTCCTTGATCAGTTAGCACAGGTACGTAAAATGGGGCCTCTTGATGAGATTCTAGGAATGTTACCGGGTGCAAACAAAATGAAGGGCCTTAAAAATGTTCAGGTTGATGATAAACAGATTGGTCATGTTGAAGCAATCATTCGTTCAATGACAAGAGCTGAACGAGAACAACCAGAAATCATTAATTCAAGTCGTAAAAAAAGAATCGCTAAGGGGAGCGGTCGTACTGTACAAGAAGTAAATCGCCTCTTAAAGCAATTTGAAGACATGAAAAAAATGATGAAGCAAATGACAAGCATGACTAAAGGTAAGAAAAAAGGGTTTAAATTCCCTTTTATGTAGGTTTTTAACAGGGGAACAACAGAATTTTAGCAAATCTGTTGTAGTAATTTTACCCAAATAGATGTATGTAAAGAAAAAACACTTTACAAACATAAATGTAGTTGCTAATATTATATCTTGTTGAAATATTTTCGGAGGTGCTATATAAAATGGCAGTAAAAATTCGTTTAAAGCGCATGGGAGCAAAAAAATCTCCTTTCTATCGTATTGTTGTAGCTGATTCTCGTTCACCACGTGATGGACGTCAAATCGAAACAGTAGGAACTTATAACCCAGTTGTTCAACCTGCAGAGGTTAAAATTGATGAAGAATTAGCATTAAAATGGTTACAAAATGGTGCAAAACCTTCTGATACAGTTCGTAACTTGTTCTCAAAACAAGGTATTATGGAAAAATTCCATAACGCTAAAAACAGCAAGTAATGGGTAATGTACAGATGAAAGAGTTAATTGAAACAATCGTAAAGCCACTTGTTGATCATCCTGAAGAAGTTACAGTCTCTGAAAACTCAGATGACCGTAATATCACATATTTTCTTACAGTTAACAAAGAAGATATGGGTAAGGTTATTGGAAAACAAGGTCGTGTGATTAAAGCGATCAGAACTGTTGTCTATGCAGCAGGAACTGGACATAATAAACGAATTCATCTAGAAATTAACGAATAAAAAAGAAAAGCGAAAGCGACCGTTAAGCGACGTACGGACTGCGGCCCTCACGATGAGGGTCACACAGACGTTGCCACAGGACGTGGCGTTCCTAGTCTGTGTTCTTTCCTGGAGGAGATAAAGGAAACACGATGAACGAAGTGAATCGATGTTGACTTATCGTACAGAAGGTGAGGGAAGTCTGCTAGTCGCTGGGAGCTGTAGCTAGACAATTTGAAAAAGCGGAAGCTGTTGAAAACTAGCTACGCAAGCGAAAAAAGGGAGAGGGTAACCTCCCCTTTTTTCTATAATTTCATTTATCCATAAGGTAGGTGTTCCTATGAAAATCTTACAAACGGTTGAGATTAAACAAGTTTTGACAGAGAATAGTAAAAAAACACTTATGGATTCATTTTTACATAATAAAGAGCAACTAGAAAAAGAATGTGATCAACTTCGTTTTGAATTCAAAAAAATGGAGAAGCTTAGAAAGTACAATCCTACTAAAATTAAATCTTACTTTGACAAAGAAATAGAGTATAGACAAGAAAAAATTAAGGGAATTGAGTTTCAAATAGAACAAATACATATGCTACCATTAGGTAGCGAAATTAAAGAGAAGGAAGTACAATCCCTTGTTGATGTGAATATTGGAGATAACTGGGATGAGTTAACCAAGGATCGAACAATCATTATTAAAGAAGGGATAGTAGACGATATACGATAGAGGTGATAGATGTATGGACAAATGGTATAACGTTGGGAAAATTGTAAATACCCACGGTATTAGAGGAGAATTGCGAATTATTTCTCGAACAGATTTCCCAGAGGAGAGGTATAAAGTAGGAAATAAGTTACATGTTTTTATGGATGATAAAGACCCTTTCGAAGTAGTTATTACATCACATAGAACACATAAAAATTTTAATCTTCTAACGTTTGACGGGTACGACAATGTAAATGATGTTGAGCCTTTTAAAGGTGGTATTTTAAAGGTGCATGAAAGTCAGTTAGGCGACCTGGAAGAAGGAGAATATTACTTCCACGAAATCATTGGCTGTACAGTAGTAACTGATACTGGTGAGGAACTTGGGGTAATAAAAGAGATTCTTACACCTGGTGCTAATGATGTATGGGTCGTTAAAGGTGAAAAAGGAAAAGAAATTTTAATTCCGTTCATTGACGAGATTGTAAAAGAGATAGACATCGAAGAAAAACGAATATTGATTCATCTTATGGAAGGACTAGTGTAAGATGAAAATTGATATATTAACTCTTTTTCCTAATATGTTCACTGGTGTATTGGGAGAGTCGATAATAAAAAAGGCTCAGGAAAAAGAAAAAGTGTCGTTTCGTATTGTTAATTTCCGTGACTATGCAGATAACAAGCATCAGAATGTTGATGATTATCCATATGGTGGTGGAGCCGGTATGGTATTAAGTCCTCAACCACTTTTTGATGCAGTTGAGGACTTAACCAAGGATACTGGAACAAAACCGAAGGTGATCTTGCTATGCCCTCAAGGAGTAAAATATACTCAAAAAAAAGCAGAAGAATTAGCAAATGAGGAACACTTAATATTCATTTGCGGTCACTACGAAGGTTATGATGAGCGGATTAGAGAACATCTAAGTACCGAAGAAATTTCGATTGGAGATTTCGTGTTAACTGGCGGTGAACTTGCAGCAATGGTTATCTCGGATAGTGTTGTACGCTTATTACCGGGTGTACTGGGTAATGAGGATTCACCTATTCTTGATTCCCATAGTAGTGGACTATTGGAACATCCACACTATACAAGGCCAGCAAACTTTCGAGGAATGGAAGTGCCAGAGGTTTTATTATCAGGTAATCATAAGCATATTGAGGAATGGCGTGAAAAGGAATCTCTTCGAAGAACTTATTTACGACGTCCGGATTTACTTGAGAAATATGACCTTTCAGAAAAACAGAAAATATGGTTAAAAGAATTTGATGCAAATAAAGAGTAACTATTGCAACATCATAGGGAATATGGTATTATACTCTTTGTGACTTGGGCAATATTGTCCAGTCTTATTAAGATGTTCCGCTGCAATTCTATATATTGGTAAGAGCATCTGTTGGAAGGAGTTGAAGAGACGATGCAACAATTAATTGAAGAAATCACAAAAGAACAATTAAGAACTGACCTTCCTGAGTTCCGTCCTGGTGATACTGTACGTGTACACGTAAAAGTTATCGAGGGTAACCGTGAGCGTGTTCAGGTTTATGAAGGTGTTGTGATTAAGCGTCGTGGTGGAGGAATCAGCGAAACATTCACTGTACGTAAGGTATCTTACGGTGTTGGTGTTGAACGTACATTCCCTGTGCATACACCTAAAATTGCGAAGCTTGAAGTAGTACGCCGCGGTAAAGTACGCCGTGCGAAATTATACTACCTACGCGAACTTCGTGGTAAAAAAGCACGTATTAAAGAAATCCGATAATAAAAAGAGAGGAGCTTGTATAAAATTAACAAGCTCCTTTTACTTTTTCTAAACTTTATATATATAATAGTAAGAAATACATACTATATTCTTAGTGAAATGATTACTAAATAGAAATTGTCAGTGGAGGGGCAAAGATGGCCAAACAAAAAAATGAACTTTGGGAATGGGTTAAAGCGTTAGCGATCGCTGTGATTTTAGCAGCTGTGATACGTTATTTTCTCTTTGCGCCGATTGTGGTTGATGGGCTATCAATGATGCCAACTCTTCATCATCAAGACCGGATGATTGTTAATAAAATTGGTTATAAAATTGGTGATCCAGCTCGATTTGATATTGTTGTGTTTCATGCTACTGTAGAAAAGGACTATATAAAGCGAATAATTGGCCTTCCAGGTGACCGTGTTGAGTACAAAAATGATGTTTTGTATATAAATGGAGAAGCTTATGAAGAGCCATATCTTGATGAATACAAGAAGAGCTTAATAGACGGGCCATTAACAGATCCATTTGTTATTGAAGAAGTTCCAGAAGGTCACTTATTTGTAATGGGGGATAATCGCCGTTATAGTAAGGATTCTCGTCATATAGGTCCAGTACCAATTGACGAAGTATTAGGCGAAACAAGTCTTATTTATTGGCCTCTTTCTGACTTTGGAATTGTTAAGTAAAAACATTTAGATGCAATCTACAAAACCGTAAAAGTTGGTGAGGATTATGACAATTCAATGGTTCCCAGGTCATATGGCAAAAGCAAGAAGACAGGTAACCGAAAAGCTTTCATTGATAGACATCGTTTTTGAACTAGTAGATGCAAGGGTACCTGCTGCTTCAAGGAATCCGATGATTGATGAGATAATAACAAACAAACCTAGACTTCTGCTTTTGAATAAAGCAGATATGGCAGACCCTAAAGTAACAAATGAATGGGTAGCACATTATAAACAAATTGGAATTCCAGCCTTGGCAATTGATTCTCAAGCTGGTGTTGGTATGAAGCAGATTGTCGCTGAGGCTAAAGTAATTCTGCAGGAAAAGTTTGACAAGATGGCAGCGAAAGGTATCAGGCCACGTGCAATTCGGGCATTAATTGTTGGAATTCCTAATGTCGGAAAATCTACTTTGATAAATCGTCTGGCAAAGAAAAACATTGCCCAAACTGGCGACCGTCCAGGCGTAACAAAAGCACAACAATGGATTAAAGTTGGAAAAGAATTAGAACTGTTAGATACTCCTGGTATTCTATGGCCAAAGTTTGAAGACCAAGAAGTTGGCTTGAAATTAGCGACAACCGGTGCAATTAAGGATACAATTCTTAATCTTCAAGATATTGCTGTGTATGCCTTGCGTTTTCTTCAAGAGAATTATCCTAATCGACTAAAAGAAAGATTTAATATAGAAGAGATCCCTGAGGACATTGTTGAAATATTTGACGAAATAGCAAAACTCAGAGGGTGTATGATGTCCGGTGGCTATCCGGATTATGATAAAACTGCAGAACTAATTATAAGAGAAATAAGGACAGAAAAATTAGGAAGGCTAACATTTGAAAAGCCAGAACTGAATATATGAAAATAAAGGCCGTGAATTACGGGCCTTTATTTTTTCTGTATCTTGCCGATAAAAAAGATAGAATACATGCAATAAAGGGTGGACAATATGGCACAGCTTACTATTAAACAGATTGAAGAAATCCTTTCTACGATTAAAAATCCAAATGATGAATTTATCAAAATCTGTCAGCTCGATGAGCGAAAAGGTGTACAAGTACTTTTACAACGATGGCAGAATAAAAGAGCGGAAGAGAGAGCTCTGGAACAACAGTTTCTCGAAATGAAGCAATATGAAGAGGAACTATATAAACAGGGCATTAAGCTTATCGCAGGGGTTGATGAGGTAGGTCGAGGTCCGTTGGCAGGACCAGTTGTTGCTGCGGCTGTTATTCTCCCGGAAGATTTCTATTTACCAGGATTAAATGATTCAAAAAAACTAACTGAAGCAAAAAAGGAAGAGTTTTTTAATCAAATTACCAATCAAGCAGTATCGATTGGAATTGGTATTATACCAGCAAAAACGATTGATGAGGTTAATATTTACGAAGCAACTAAACAAGCCATGAAAATGGCTGTACATAAACTTTCACCAAGGCCGAATCACCTTTTGGTAGACGCAATGAACATTCCAATAGATATACCTCAAACCTCTATCATTAAAGGTGACGCAAAGAGTATATCAATAGCTGCAAGTTCTGTAATTGCGAAGGTCACTAGAGACCGGTTAATGGTCAGACTTGGGATGGAATATCCGGAATATGGTTTTGGTAAAAATATGGGGTACGGTACAGCTTTTCACCTTGAAGCGATAAATGAACATGGTATCACTAGTGAGCATCGGAAATCATTTGCACCTGTTCGTGACGCAGCTAGTAAACAAAGAGGATAAAATATGCAAACGATTAATCTACTTCAGTTACTATTTCGAATGGATAGTATATATAAGGTAAATTCTCAAGAAAATGCAACAAAACAGAATGTAAAATCTAACCAGCATCCTTTAAAAAATCTTTTACATATGGAGGGTGAAAATCCAAAGGGGTCTATTCATGCTCATTCAGTAGCTCAAACTGATACGGTCGAGTTTACTTCGAATGACTCTGGACAATTGTACCATCAACAAGTATCAATTCCAGGTAATAGATCCTGTTCAAATATCAGCATCAAGTTTGCCGGAAAAAAGAAAAACAATGGGGAAATTGATGAGAACCATTACCATATTGTTTTTTCTTTACAACTTCAAAGACTAAAAGAAACGGTAATGGATGTACGTGTTCGGAATCGAGTTGTAACTATTACAATCTATAATAATTCCTCGAACATAGCAGACCTTGTTAACCAGCTACAGCCTAGTTTAAAGAGCGATTTAGAAAAACATTCATACAGCCTCTCAACTGTAAAGACTGTATTTTTTTCTAACGAATCTACGATGACAAATCAAATAAAAACAACAAGAGAAGTTCAAAGTGGGGTTGATTTTAAAGTATGAAAGATCCAAACATACATACGTTAAAAGCAGTCGCTTTGGCTTACGATGATAAGGTAGATACTGAGCCACGAGTTGTTGCTAAAGGGAAGGGTAATGTTGCTCAAAATATTATTGAACAAGCACAATCTCACAATATACCTATTAAAGAAGATAATGCTTTAGTAGAGTTGCTGGGAGAATTGCATGTGAATGAAAGTATTCCCGAAGATTTATACCGCGTTGTTGCAGAAATATTTGCCTTTATTTATAAAGTAGACCAAGAAATGAACAAAGAATAAAAACTTTGTTGGTATAATAAATTGGTCTTCTTTTTTTATGTTATTTAAGATTAAATGGTAGACAATCATTATATCATCCTATAAAATGAAAGCGCAGTCTATTTTTTTACGATTAGAATAACATAAAAAATTCTGATTGTAATAGAAACTTTCTATACGAAGATGTATAATAACATTTGGACTGACAAAGTTAACTTTATTCAGCAGAATTTTCCGCCTTTTTAGAGTTGTGATGATTATTATAAATTATACAATTCAGTAGTCGTTTAACCATAGTTGAATAAAGTTAAGGCCTCCGGCGGATGCATCAGATTTTAAATGGAAGTTTTTCGAGCAAGCTCGATAAAATCTGGGCAAATACGCCAAGGCGCAATTGATTATATTTTTTTACATAAGAATGGAGGATGGGAAATGAATATCCATGAGTATCAAGGAAAAGAAATCCTCAGAAAATACGGGGTAGCTGTTCCAAATGGTAAAGTTGCATTTACAGTGGATGAGGCTGTTGAAGCAGCAAAAGAACTTGGAACTGCAGTTTGTGTTGTAAAGGCTCAAATCCACGCAGGGGGCCGTGGTAAAGCTGGTGGTGTAAAAGTTGCTAAGAATCTTGAAGAAGTACGTACATACGCTAATGAGATTCTTGGTAAAACGTTAGTAACACACCAAACTGGACCAGAAGGTAAAGAGGTTAAACGTCTTCTAATTGAAGAGGGTTGTGATATTAAGAAAGAGTACTATATTGGTTTAGTACTAGATCGTGCAACTTCTCGTGTTGTATTAATGGCTTCTGAAGAAGGCGGTACGGAGATCGAAGAAGTAGCAGAGAAAACACCTGAGAAAATTTTTAAGGAAGTTATTGATCCAGTTGTTGGTTTACAAGCTTTCCAAGCTCGTAGAATCGCATTTAACATCAATATTCCAAAGGAATTAGTAGGTCAAGCTGTTAAATTCATGACTAGTCTATACAATGCATTTGTTGAAAAGGATTGTTCAATTGCAGAAATTAATCCATTAGTTGTGACTGGCGATGGAAAGGTAATGGCTTTAGATGCTAAGTTAAACTTCGATTCTAACGCTCTATATCGTCAGAAAGATATTTTAGAATATCGTGACCTTGAAGAAGAAGATCCAAAGGAAATCGAAGCTTCTAAATATGACTTAAGCTATATTTCACTTGATGGAAACATTGGATGTATGGTTAACGGTGCTGGTTTAGCAATGTCTACTATGGACATTATCAAACATTATGGCGGAGACCCGGCTAACTTCCTTGATGTTGGGGGCGGTGCTACTGCTGAGAAAGTAACTGAAGCCTTCAAAATCATTTTATCTGATAAAAATGTTAAAGGTATTTTTGTTAATATCTTTGGTGGAATTATGAAGTGTGATGTAATAGCTGAAGGTGTAGTGGAAGCTACTAAACAAGTAGGCTTGGAAATTCCTCTAGTAGTACGTCTTGAAGGTACTAATGTTGATTTAGGTAAAAAGATTCTTCAAGAATCTGGTCTTAATATAACTGCTGCTGAGTCTATGGCAGACGGCGCACAAAAAATCGTATCACTAGTAGGATAGAAAGGCAGGGGACAAACATGAGTGTTTTTATTAATAAAGATACAAAGGTAATTGTTCAAGGGATAACTGGTTCCACTGCGTTATTCCATACAAAACAAATGCTTGAATATGGTACAAAAATCGTTGGCGGTACTTCACCAGGTAAAGGTGGAAGCGAAGTAGAAGGTGTTCCAGTATTCAATACTGTAAAAGAGGCTGTTGAATCAACAGGTGCAAATGCGTCTGTTATCTATGTACCAGCACCATTTGCAGCGGATGCTATTTTAGAAGCAGTAGATGCAGAATTAGATTTAGTAATCTGTATTACTGAGCATATTCCTGTACTTGATATGGTAAAAGTAAAACGTTATATGGAAGGTAAAAAGACTCGTTTAGTGGGTCCTAACTGCCCAGGCGTTATTACACCAGAAGAATGCAAGATTGGTATTATGCCTGGATATATCCATCAAAAAGGCCACGTTGGGGTAGTTTCTCGTTCTGGAACGTTAACATACGAAGCAGTTCATCAATTATCACAAGCTGGTATTGGTCAATCAACTGCTGTTGGTATCGGCGGAGACCCTGTTAACGGCACAAACTTTATCGATGTTTTAAAGGCATTTAATGAAGATGAAGATACTTATGCAGTTATTATGATTGGTGAAATCGGTGGAACTGCTGAAGAAGAAGCTGCAGAGTGGGTAAAAGCTAATATGACTAAGCCGGTAGTTGGATTTATTGGCGGTCAAACTGCACCTCCAGGAAAGCGCATGGGCCACGCAGGTGCGATTATTTCTGGCGGTAAGGGTACTGCTGCTGAAAAAATTAAAACAATGAATGAATGTGGTATTAAGGTTGCAGAAACACCATCTGTAATGGGTGAAACTCTAATTTCTGTGTTACAAGAAAAAGGGTTATACGAACAGTGTAAAACTCATTAATTAATTTTTGCGAGGCAGTTCTCCATTAGGGGACTGTCTCTTTCTGCTATTTTAAAATAGGAGGCTTATATGGATCACACTAGAGAGAAATTAATACATTTACACCACTGTAGAGGAATAGGCTGGAAATCAATTTTACGTCTTCTACAGCTCGACCCCACACTTTCTACTATTAATAAATACCCTTCAAATTTCTTTGAAAAATATCTCTCCCTTTCTAAATATCAAGTTGAAATATTCTTAAAAGATTTGCATTCTGTTTCAATCCAAAGTATGCTAAAAAAATACAGTGCTACCAACATCAAGGTAATTACAGTTTTTGATGAAGAGTATCCAATCCAACTGAAACAAGTCTTTGATCCACCCTGGGTAATTTACGCTACAGGAAATCCACAAATTTTACATAACGAAAAACTTCTGAGTGTTGTTGGTTCTAGAATACCCTCAGATAAAAGTTTTAAAAGTATGGAAAAATTGTTGGTACCACTTATTAAAGAAAATTGGAGTATCGTCAGCGGCCTAGCCAGAGGAATTGATACGATGGCACATCAATTAGCGATATCAAATGGTGGGAAGACAGTTGCTGTTATTGCGGGAGGACTTAACCATGTATATCCCAGGGAAAACAAGGAGCTTGCACTAAATATACAAAAAAATCATATACTTATTTCCGAGTACCCTCCCAATATGAGACCGGAAAAGTGGCAATTTCCAATGCGTAACAGAATCATTAGTGGATTATCCAAGGGAACCTTAGTGATAGAGGCTAAGGAAAAGAGTGGATCACTCATTACGGCTGATCAGGCACTACAACAAGGAAGAGAAGTGTTCGCAGTCCCTGGATCTATTCTCGAAGAAACAAGTCGTGGTACAAATAAACTAATACAATCTGGAGCTAAATTAGTATTATCAAGTGAAGATATATTGTCAGAAATTCATATTTCAAGGAAAAATAATTCAAAATAAAGTATAAAAATAATAATAACAGTTTGACAAACTGTGCATGATTATTTAATAATAGGTAGGATTTATTATAATTGGAAATTTATTTTACCTCTTAAGGAGGAAGTATTACATGTCGGACTATTTAGTCATTGTTGAATCACCAGCAAAAGCAAAAACAATTGAAAGATATTTAGGGAAAAAATATAAAGTAAAAGCCTCAATGGGACATATTAGAGATCTCCCTAGAAGTCAAATGGGTGTAGATGTAGAAAAACATTTTGAACCAAAGTATATAACTATTCGTGGCAAGGGTCCTGTATTAAAGGAACTTAAATCTGCTGCTAAAAAAGCAAAGAAAGTATATCTCGCAGCTGACCCGGATCGTGAAGGGGAAGCAATTGCATGGCATTTAGCTCACAGCTTAGATTTAGATTATACATCTGACTGTCGTGTCGTATTTAATGAGATAACAAAGGATGCTATAAAAGAATCGTTTAAACATCCACGACCAATAAATATGGATTTAGTAGACGCTCAACAAGCTAGACGTATTCTTGACAGATTAGTAGGCTATAATATTAGCCCTCTCTTATGGAAAAAGGTTAAAAAAGGGCTAAGCTTTGGAAGAGTGCAAACTGTTGCGGTACGATTAATTATCGAACGAGAAAAAGAGATACAAAAATTTATACCAGAAGAGTACTGGACAATCAAAGCCGATTTTCTTAAAGAGAAGACTCAGTTTGAAGCTCAATTTTATGGTGTCGATGGGAAAAAGGTTGAGTTAAAGAGTGAAGAGGAAGTTAAAGACATCCTTAGTAGCATTGAAGGGAATTCTTTTACGATTACTTCTGTTACAAAGAAAGAACGAAAAAGAAATCCTGCTCCGCCTTTTATAACTTCTTCTTTACAACAAGAAGCAGCAAGAAAATTGAATTTCAGAGCAAAGAAGACCATGATGTTAGCTCAGCAATTATACGAGGGAATTGACCTTGGTAAGGATGGTACAGTTGGTTTAATCACCTACATGCGTACAGATTCAACGAGGATCTCCGATACAGCTGTAGAAGAATCATCACAGTATATCACCCAAGCTTATGGTAAAGAATTTTTAAATGATACAAAACGAAAAGAGAAGAAGAATGCGAATACTCAAGATGCTCACGAAGCAATTCGTCCTACTTCTGTATTAAGAGAACCAAATAGTTTAAAAGAGTTTCTAAGTAGAGACCAACTTCGATTATATAAATTAATTTGGGAGCGTTTCGTTGCAAGTCAGATGGCTTCTGCTATTTTAGATACAATGAGTGTAGACCTTAATAATGGTAATGTTGTCTTTCGTGCAACTGGTTCTAAAGTGAAATTCCCAGGATTTATGAAGGTTTATGTTGAAGGGAATGACGATAACGAAGAAGAAAAGGAAAAAATGTTACCTGACTTACAGGAAGGTGACAATGTGTTTTCCAAAGATATCGATTCAAAGCAACATTTTACACAACCTCCACCAAGATATACCGAGGCGCGCTTAGTAAGAACTCTTGAAGAATTAGGGATTGGAAGACCATCTACATTTGCCCCAACTCTCGATACAATTCAAAAAAGAGGATATGTATCTCTTGATAACAAGCGTTTTGTTCCAACTGAACTTGGAGAAATTATGTTGGAGCTTACTTTAGAGTTTTTCCCAGAGATTCTAGATGTAGAATTTACAGCCAAGATGGAGAGCAGTCTAGATGAAGTGGAAGATGGAAAAATTGAGTGGGTAAATATTATTGATGAATTTTACAGTGATTTTGAGAAACGCTTATTACGAGCAGAAGCAGAAATGAAGGAAGTCGAAATTAAAGATGAACCAGCAGGAGTAGACTGTGAAAACTGCGGACATCCAATGGTATTTAAAATGGGACGATACGGTAAATTTATGGCTTGTTCTAATTTCCCAGATTGTCGGAACACAAAACCAATTGTGAAAGAAATAGGAGTTCCTTGTCCAAAATGTGAAAAAGGGAATATAGTTGAAAGAAAAAGCAAAAAGAAACGAATTTTTTATGGTTGCGATCAGTTTCCAGAATGTGATTTTCTATCTTGGGATAAACCACTACCAAGAAAATGTCCAAAATGTGAAGGTTTGCTAGTTGAAAAGAAACTCAAAAAAGGTATTCAAGTTCAATGCGTAAATTGTGATTACAAAGAAGAACCTCAAAAATAGCAAAGTACTTGAAGTGGAAAGTTGACTTTTTCTTACCTTTAATAAAAAGTGGTGAGCATTTTAGTTGCTCACCATTTTTCCTTTTTATATGATTAGGTGGATTGAGTCGGTATACTATAAAAGTTTTATATACAATGTCACATAAACTCTCAGACACAATTCAGAATTTTATAAAAAAATTAAAAAATTTGTTTGCAAGGGCTACTGAATTATGATACTATTTAGTAGCCCTTGTGAGGTGAAAATAATGGAAAATGTGAACAAATCATTACAATCATTCAAAGAATATTTACAAATTGAGAAAAATTATTCAGAATATACTATTGTCCATTATGAACAGTCTATACAAGATTTTATAACATTTATGAATCAACAAAATCTCTTGAATCTCTCAGATGTTTCATATTCAGATGTACGTTTGTATCTTACGGAGCTTTATAACAAACAATATGCTAGACGTACTGTTGCGAAAAAGATATCTTCTTTACGAAGTTTCTACCAGTATCTTCTAAAGGAAAAAAGTGTATCTGAAAACCCATTTACACTTGTATCGCTTCCTAAGAGGGAGCACAGACTCCCACATTTTTTATATGAGGAAGAATTACAGAAACTTTTTGAGGTATCTGATACAACGTCAAGCTTAGGTCAACGCGATCAAGCCCTTTTAGAGATTTTATATGCAACCGGGATTCGTGTTAGTGAATTGTGTAAGCTTACACTTCAGGATATTGACTTTTCGTTTGGGACTATTTTTGTACATGGTAAAGGAAACAAACAACGGTACGTACCATTTGGTAGTTATGCTGAACAAGCAATAAATACATATATTTCGGATGGTCGTAATAAGCTGCTTGAAAAATCTTCAGTACATACAAACAATTTGTTTTTAAATTTTCGGGGTGGACCACTTACAACAAGAGGAGTTCGACTAATCCTAAATAATATGATTAAGAATACTTCTACTACAATACATATAAGTCCCCATGTACTTCGACATACATTTGCAACACATATGTTGAATGAGGGCGCTGATATGAGGTCAGTACAAGAACTTCTTGGTCATGAAAACCTATCTTCTACTCAGATATATACTCACGTAACAAAAGATCATTTGCGTAAAATTTATATGTCCTCACATCCACGTGCATAAGGAGGTAATTAAATTACATGTCTAATTTTCATGCAACAACGATATTTGCCGTAAAACATAAAGGAAGGTCTGCTATGGCAGGCGATGGTCAAGTAACGTTTGGTAATGCAGTAGTAATGAAACATACTGCTAGAAAAGTGCGTAAGCTTTTTCAAGGAAGAGTAATTGCTGGATTTGCAGGTTCTGTAGCAGATGCATTTACTCTCTTTGAAATGTTTGAAGGACGATTAGAAGAATTTAACGGGAACCTACAAAGGGCTGCAGTGGAACTAGCGAAAGAATGGAGAAGCGACAAAGTTCTTCGAAAACTAGAAGCTATGTTAATTGTGATGAATGAGAAGGATCTACTCCTCATATCTGGTACAGGTGAAGTAATAGAACCAGATGACGGTATATTGGCAATTGGATCCGGAGGAAATTATGCTCTTTCTGCTGGCCGTGCTTTGAAGAAATATTCAGGAGAACACCTAACTGCCCCTGAAATTGCAAAGGCTGCATTGGAAATAGCTAGTGAGATTTGTGTGTATACAAATGAAAATATTATAGTTGAAGAACTTTAGGGAGGGGATTACAGTTGAAGACAAATCTGACTCCGAGACAGATCGTTGAGAAATTGGATCAATATATTATTGGACAAAATCAGGCGAAAAAGGCAGTTTCAGTTGCCCTTCGTAATCGTTATCGTAGAAGTCTTCTTAATGAAAAGTTAAGAGATGAAATTGTACCTAAAAATATCCTTATGATTGGACCAACTGGTGTAGGTAAAACGGAAATTGCACGTAGACTTGCTAAGTTGGTAGGTGCTCCATTTATAAAGGTAGAGGCAACTAAGTTTACTGAAGTAGGATATGTTGGTCGTGATGTTGAGTCGATGGTTCGAGACCTTGTTGAAACTTCAGTCCGACTTGTAAAAGAAGAGAAGATGGTAGATGTTAAAGAGAGAGCTCAAGATAATGCGAATAAGAGAATTGTTGACTTGCTTGTTCCGAGCTCCAAGAAGCAATCAACCTACAAAAATCCTCTTGAAATGTTGTTCGGAGGAAATACCTCTTCAGAAACTGAACAGGAAAGCACTACTGAAGAAGAAAGTGTAAGTGAACGTAGAAGGAAAATGGCGCACAAGCTAGCATTAGGAGAGATTGAGGATCATTATGTTACTGTAGAGGTTGAAGAACAGCAGGCATCTATGTTTGATATGCTTCAAGGTTCCGGTATGGAACAAATGGGCATGAATATGCAAGATGCGTTGAGTAGTTTAATGCCTAAAAAACGTAAGAAACGTAAACTAACTGTTAAAGAAGCTAGAAAGGTATTAACAAACGAAGAGGCTGCTAAATTAATCGATATGGACGAGGTCACTCAAGAGGCAATTTCAAGAGCTGAACAGTCTGGGATTATTTTTATAGATGAGATTGACAAAGTTGCAGGAAAAAGTCAGAATTCATCTTCAGCTGATGTTTCAAGAGAAGGAGTTCAACGGGATATTTTACCAATCGTTGAGGGTTCCACTGTTGTTACAAAATATGGTTCTGTTAAAACTGATCATATGTTATTTATCGCTGCTGGTGCTTTCCATATGTCGAAACCATCAGATTTAATACCAGAATTACAGGGGCGTTTTCCGATTCGTGTTGAGTTAACGAAACTAACTGTTGATGATTTTTATCGAATTCTAGTTGAACCTGATAATGCTTTATTGAAACAATATTCTGCATTATTAGAAACAGAAGGTATACAACTTGAATTTTCTGACGATGCTATTCGTAAGATAGCTGAAGTTGCTTTCCAAGTTAACCAAGACACCGATAACATTGGTGCACGTAGACTACATACAATCCTGGAGCGTTTATTGGAAGATTTATCTTTTGAAGCCCCGGATATCACAATGGAAAAGATTACAATCACACCACAATATGTAGATGAGAAACTTAGCACAATCGTAAAAAATAAAGATTTAAGTCAATTTATTTTGTAAGTTAATCAGGAGGAATAGTAAAACATGCCATTATTAGAGAGAACAAGAAAGATTAATGCTATGCTGCAAAATGCAGCTGGTAAGCCAGTAAACTTCAAGGAGATGTCAGAAACACTACGTGATGTAATCGGAGCGAATATTTTCCTATTAAGTCGTCGTGGAAAGCTTCTTGGTTTTGCTATCAATCAACAGATTGAAAACGAGAGAATGAAGAAAATGCTTGAAGATCGTCAATTCCCAGAGGAGTATACTCAAAGCTTGTTCAATATTAAGGAGACTTCTTCAAACCTTGATGTTGATAGCGACTATACTGCTTTCCCTATCGAGAACAAAGAATTATTTAAGAGTGGTTTAACTACAATCGTTCCAATTATTGGTGGCGGTGAAAGATTAGGTACTCTAATACTTTCTAGACTTGATGAATCTTTTGAAAACGATGATTTAATTCTTGCTGAATATGGTGCTACTGTAGTTGGGATGGAAATTCTTCGTGAAAAAGCTGAAGAAATTGAAGATGAGGCTAGAAGCAAAGCTGTTGTTCAAATGGCGATTAGTTCACTTTCGTATAGTGAATTTGAAGCAATCGAACACATTTTTGAAGAACTTAATGGTAATGAAGGACTTCTAGTAGCAAGTAAAATTGCTGATCGCGTAGGAATTACTAGGTCTGTAATTGTTAATGCACTAAGAAAACTTGAGAGTGCGGGAGTAATTGAGTCACGTTCGTTAGGTATGAAAGGAACTTACATTAAAGTACTTAACGATAAATTCCTAGTTGAATTAGAAAAACTTAAATCAAACTAAGAGTAAAAAAGAAGATGGGACATAGCCCATCTTCTTTTTTTGCGTACAAAATATTCATCAAACGTTCTAGTGGTAATATTTTATCCTATACGAGCAAATCTTTTGTTCCTATAATAATATGTGAGTTGATGTAGAATTTAGGTCTGATATGTCTATTATTGTAAAATAATAGTGAAACTTGACGCATACCTCACTATAATTAAGGTATATATTCATGTGATAAAAGAACTATATTGTCGAAATATGTGATATTTTCACCCAAGCTTCATAGACAGATAGTATTTATTTCATTAAAATAATAAATAGCTAACACCATTCGATATATATATTCGACAAATGTAGAATTTTTGTGGGGGATTCGATGAAACTTTTTTCAAATACTATTAATTCGCTTGAAAGAGCATTAGATTTTTCAACCTTAAGGCAAAAGACTATTTCCAATAATATAGCTAATATCGATACGCCAAATTTCAAGGCTAAGGATGTCAGTTTTAAAAATGTATTAGCAAAAGAAGTAGATAGCCAAATGCTGGCCAATCGAACTAGTAATAAGCATATCGAATTTTCTAAATCAAATCGTGTAAGTTCCCAGCTGTTTACTAAGACTGATACGGCCTATAACCATAATGGGAATAATGTAGACATAGATAAAGAAATGGCTTCTTTAGCAGAGAATCAAATATATTACAACGCTGTTACTGAAAGAATAAGTGGCAAATTTAACTCGTTGAAAACAGTTATTAAAGGAGGAAACTAAGTATGACAATCTTCCATAGTCTTAATACAAGTGCTTCTGCATTGACAGCAGGTAGATTACGTATGGATGTTATCTCTTCAAATATGGCGAATGTCGATACTACCCGAGGCAAGATGGTAAATGGAGAATGGCAACCGTATACAAGAAAGATGGTTGTTCAACAGCAACAAGGAGCTAGTTTTTCCTCTCATCTCTCGAAAGCTATGAATCAATCAACTGTTGGTACAGGTGTTAAGGTAGCAGGTATTGTTGAAGACAACGCTCCTTTTCAACTTGTATATAATCCTGATCATCCTGATGCAAATGAAGAAGGTTATGTTGAACTTCCAAATGTAGATCCTTTAAAGGAAATGGTCGACCTTATTAGTGCTACAAGATCATATGAAGCAAATGTAACAGTATTTAATGCATCAAAAGGTATGTTAATGAAAGCATTAGAAATCGGAAAATAGGTGATAGTCAATGATTGATAAAGTAAATATATCTACTCAACAAGTCTTTTTGAAGCCGGCGTTACAGCCTAAAACGGCTAGTGAGGCTCAAAAGGAATTTAGTAGTTTCCTTAAAGATGCGTTAAATAATGTAAACGAAGCACAACATACTTCAGACAAAATGACAGAAAAGCTAATTAATGGTGAAAATGTTGATTTGCACCAGGTTATGATAGCTTCAGAAAAAGCTAGTGTGTCGCTGCAGGCAACACTTCAAATAAGAAATAAGGTAATTGAAGCCTATCAAGAAATTATGAGAATGCAGGTTTAATTTTTTTCTACTATTAAAACTAACTAGTTACTTAGGGGCATGATATGAAAGAGAACGTGAATTTATATAAAACGAAACTAGTAGAATTTTGGAAATCTCAATCAAGCTTCCAAAAATCAATGATAATTGGGTTACCACTTCTATTAATTTTTATCATTTCAATAACTGTTATCCTGACAACTAAATCAACACTTGTTCCTTTGTATAGTAATCTATCTCCTCAAGAAACCGGGCAAATTAAAGCGACTCTTGATTCCAGAGGTATTCAATCTGAGATTGCTGACAACGGAACAACAATTAAAGTACCGGAAGAAGTAGTGGAGACTTTAATGGTTGAGCTTGCGGCTGATGGAATTCCGTCAAGTGGTAATATAGATTATTCTTTCTTTGGCCAAAATGCAGGTTTTGGTATGACCGATAATGAGTTTAACATGCTAAAGCTTGAATCTACTCAAACTGAACTTGCAAACCTTATGAAGGGTATTGAAGGGATAAACGATGCTAAAGTAATGATCAGTTTGCCGAGTGACGGTATTTTCGTATCAGATGCAAAAACTGAAGCTTCTGCATCTATTGTCCTTAATACGAAACCGGGATATAAATTTGATCAACAACAAATTAAATCTTTATATCACTTAGTATCAAAAAGTATTCCAAACCTTCCTACTGATAATATCGTCATTACAAACCAATATTTTGAGTACTTTGATCTCGAAAGTGAAGAAAGTTTTTCTGCAGTTGGAACTGTAGCTTCACAGCTTGAATTAAAACGGGAAATTGAAAAAGATATTCAAAGACAAGTTCAACAAATGTTAGGTACGATGATGGGCCCTGAAAAAGTGGTTGTTTCGGTGACTACCGATATCGATTTTTCACAAGAAAATAGACAAGAAAACTTAGTTACACCTGTAGACCCTGAAAACATGGAAGGTATTGAAATTAGTGTGGAACGAATCACTGAAACCTTTACCGGAGAAGGAGCTGGGGCAGGTGGGGTTGTCGGGACAGGAGAAACGGATGTTCCAACTTATGCAGCAGATGGACAAGCGGGTAATGGTGATTATGAAAGAATTGAAGAACGAGTTAATAAGGATGTTAACCGTATTACAAGGGATATTGTAGAGGCCCCTTATAAGATAAGAGATTTGGGGATTCAAGTAATGGTAGAAGCGCCAGATCCAAAAGATAGTGCTTCATTACCGGAAGATCGAGTAGAAGATATTGAAAAGATACTAAGTACGATTGTTAGAACGAGTATTAATCAAGATCAATCTGCTGATGTTCTTACTGAAGAAGATTTACAGGACAAAATAGTCGTTTCTGTTCAGGAGTTTAATGGTAAAGCTATGACGACTTCAGAACCTACTGTTACTTCTATTCTTCCTATTTGGATCTACATTGTTGGTGGAATATTAGTGTTGGTAATTCTTGTTTTAATCTTCTTATTCTTACGCAGGAAGAAAGATAAGGAAGAAGTAATATCAGAAGAACTTCAAACTGAAGAATTATTCTTTACTCAAATTCCAGATGTAAATGAAGAAAAAGAATCTGAAACTACTGTAAGAAGAAAGCAACTAGAAAAATTAGCGAAAGATAAGCCTGAGGATTTTGCGAAATTATTACGAACCTGGCTAGCAGATGAATAGGGGGTATAGAGATGGCGAAGAGAGACAATCAATATGAACTATCTGGAAAACAAAAGGCAGCCATACTCTTAATCTCATTAGGGCCAGATGTTTCTGCATCTGTATATAAGCACCTTTCTGAGGAAGAAATTGAAAAATTAACATTAGAAATATCTGGAGTGCGCAAGGTTGAAGCTAGTACGAAGGAACATATTATGGAAGAGTTTCACCAAATAGCTATTGCGCAAGATTATATAACCCAGGGTGGAATTGGGTATGCGAAGACAGTACTTGAAAAAGCACTCGGTCAAGAACAAGCAAGCGCAATTATTAACCGATTAACTTCTTCCCTTCAGGTAAAACCGTTTGATTTTGCACGAAAGGCAGATCCAGGACAAATATTAAACTTTATTCAAAATGAACATCCACAAACTATTGCTTTAATTCTTTCATATCTTGACTCAGCTCAGGCTGCACAAATCCTATCTGAGCTACCACAGGATGTTCAAGCCGATATCGCGAGAAGGATTGCAGTTATGGATCGTACCTCTCCAGAAATTATTAATGAAGTAGAGCAAATTCTGGAACGTAAACTATCTGCAACAGTAACGCATGATTATACGCAAACTGGCGGTATTGAAGCAGTTGTTGAGGTTTTAAACGGAGTTGATCGTGCAACAGAACGCACCATTTTAGATGCTCTTGAGATTCAGGATCCTGAATTAGCTGAGGAAATTAAAAAGCGCATGTTTGTATTTGAAGATATTGTTACTCTTGACAACCGTGCAATTCAAAGAGTTATTCGTGATGTTGAAAATGAAGACTTAATGCTTTCTATGAAAGTTGCTAGTGAAGAAGTTAAGGAAATTGTCTTTAAAAATATGTCTAAACGTATGGTTGAAACCTTTAAAGAGGAAATGGAGTTTATGGGTCCTGTAAGGTTGCGAGATGTTGAAGAAGCTCAGACACGTATTGTTACAGTGATTAGAAGACTTGAAGAGGCAGGAGAAATTGTCATCGCACGCGGTGGAGGAGATGATATTATTGTCTAATATTATTAAGTCCGCTAGCACATTACAAGATTCTAAGAAGAGAGTTATAGAATTAAGAATGCTCCAACAAACTGGAACTGTTCTTGAGGAAGAGATAGTAGATCCTGATGTCACCTCTCAATCTATTATTGAGAATGCTAAAAAGCAAGCTGCCCAAATTGTTGAGGAAGCAATTAGTTACTCGAATACAATCAGACAACAGGTTCTTCAAGAAAAAAGTGATTGGGAAGTGGAGAAGCAACGGTTGCATAAGCAAATAATAGAGGAAGCTTATGAAACCGGAATTTTAGAAGGTAGAAGTGACGGTTATAAAGAGTATGAAAATATATTAGCTGAAGCTAGAGAAATTATAGAAACAGCTAAAAAGGATTATGAAGAATATTTACATTCATCTGAAGAGGCTATCCTTCAACTGGCAATCCGGGTGTCTGAAAAAATACTAGCTTCTCACTTGAAGAGTGAACCGAGCGATTTTATCTTTCTAGTGAAGAATGCGCTGAAAGAGGTTAAAGAGCATTCGCAAATTAAAATCTATGTGAGTCCTCAGTATTACCAATTCGTAGTAAGTCAAAAACAAGAATTACTTGCAATACTAACAAGGGAAACTGATATCTTTATCTACCCCCAAGAGGAATTAGGTGATACCCATTGTGTCATTGAATCTTCTTTTGGGAAAATTGATGCAAGTATTGATAGTCAACTTTTAGAAGTGAAAGAAAAGCTACTTGCACTTCTAATGGAGGAATAGTGTTGAAAGCAATAGAGTTACTTGACGAAATTAATTCAATAGATTCCTTTAAGCGATTTGGTAAGGTGTCGAGGGTTGTAGGCTTGATGATCGAATCACGTGGACCGGAGTGCTCTATTGGGGACCTTTGCTATATATATGTCGGTTTAAAGCACAAAAGAAGTATACAGGCCGAAGTAGTTGGCTTTAGAGATGAACATGTTATCCTTATGCCATTTTCCAATGTTAAGGATATTTCTCCCGGAAGTATTGTGGAAGCTACTGGTAAGCCCCTTGATATCAAAATTGGTCCTGGGTTACTAGGGAAAGTTCTTGATCCTCTGGGATTACCATTAGACGGAAGTGCATTACCTAGAGGTTTATCCACAGTACCAACGGAACAAGAGCCACCTAACCCATTACTCCGTCCGCCGATTCATGAACCAATTGAAGTCGGAGTTAAAATGATAGACAGTTTGTTAACGGTTGGAAAAGGTCAACGTGTGGGTATATTTGCTGGGAGTGGTGTGGGGAAGAGTACCTTGATGGGGATGATTGCACGGAACACCACTGCAGATATTAACATCATTGCTCTAGTAGGTGAGCGCGGGAGAGAGGTTCGTGAGTTCATCGAAAATGATTTAGGAGAAGAGGGGCTAAAAAGATCAATTCTAGTAGTAGCAACCTCTGATCAACCTGCTCTTCTTAGAATAAAAGCGGCAATGACAGCAACTGCAATTGCCGAATACTTCAGAGATAAAGGTTTAGACGTTATGTTTATGATGGATTCTGTGACTCGTGTAGCAATGGCGAGTAGAGAAATTGGCTTAGCGATAGGAGAACCTCCTACAACTAAAGGGTACACACCAAGTGTATTCACAACACTTCCAAAGCTTCTTGAGAGAACGGGGACAAACCAGAATGGTTCTATAACAGCTTTCTATACGGTCCTAGTTGATGGTGATGATATGAATGAACCAATTGCAGACACAGTAAGAGGAATACTTGACGGGCACTTTGTATTGGATCGCAGTCTAGCTAATAAAGGGCAATATCCAGCGATTAATGTTCTGAAAAGTATCAGCCGTGTTATGAATCAAATTGTTTCTAATGAACATCGAACATATGCGGAAAAAGTTCGTGGAACCTTAGCCACATATATAAGCTCAGAGGATTTAATAAATATTGGTGCATATAAAAGAGGTTCTTCGATTGAAGTAGACGAAGCAATACGCTATTATCCTAAAATTATTTCTTTTCTACGTCAACGTACAGACGAAAAAGTCACGTTTGAAGAAAGTATACAAATGCTTACAATGCTTGCTGAAAAAGGTGAATGATCCAAATGAGTTATCAATTTAAGTTTCAAAAGGTCCTATCCATTAAGGAAAATGAAAAAAATCAGGTATTGGCGGACTACAAAACATCTGTCAAAGAATTCGAAGAGGTAGCAGAAGCCTTATATGAATCCCTAAAAAAGAAAGAGACTCTGGAAGAAAATCAAAGGCAACAACTTACAAACGGATTATCAATTCACAGTATTCGTCATCAGCAATATTTTATCTCTGGGTTAGAAAAAACCATTATGTACTATCAACAGTTAGTAATTAAAGCTCGTCAAAAAATGCAGCAACTTCAAGCATTGGTTACAGAAAAGAATATTGAAGTGAAAAAATACGAGATTATGAATGAAAAGGAATTTTCAATCTACGAAGGACAGCTTAAATTACAAGAAAATCAAATCATGGACGAAATCTCAATTCAACAATATTTGAACAGAGGAAAATAGGTGCTGAAATGGAAACAACCGAAAAAGAATATAACAAACTTCAATGGTTTCTATTCGTCGTTCTTATACCAACTCTATTTACACTACTAGTAGTTGTTGTATTACTGTCTGTGGCTGGATTTAATCCAATTGGAACCATAAAAGAATATGCAGAGAAGACACCCTTACTGTCAAATTTATTTGACAAAAAAGGGTCTGATATACAGACCGATACTGAAAATCTCAAGGTAACTATTGGAAAACTGGAAACCGAAATAAATACAAAACAAGATGAAATTACAAAGCTTGAAAACGAGCTGGATACTAAAGTTGATGAAATAAAGACATTACAGCAAGAAATTGAAGTGCTTTCTAATGAGATAGTTGCACTTCAAGAAGAAAAGCTCACAAAAACAAAAACAAATGAAGAAATGAAACAATTATATGAACTTATGTCACCGAAAAATGCTGCATTAATTATTCCAAAATTGAATGAGCTAGAGGCGAAGGATATTTTATCTAGTTTAGAAACAGAAACGCTTGCGGAAATACTTGAAAAAATGTCGCCAGAGGATGCTGCTAGATACACAGAATTACTTACTAAATAACTAAACTCATCTATACTGCCTAACATTTGAAAGGAGGTGAAAATAGTGGGGATGATGGCAAATTTGGATATGACAAATGACATGACGATAAAAGCTGTTTCTACAAGAAATAAGGTAACTAACGATAGCTTAATTAGTAAAAGTGGCAACTCGTTTCGTGAAAAACTTGGATTATTGTTGGAAGAGAGTAATCTATCGTCTTTGAGTGATTCTGATGCACCACCAACTAATAGTGACCTTTCTCTAGAGTTAGCTGAATATCTTCAAAAAGAGGAATTACCTCCTAATGAACAAGTTAAACAATTACTTGAAGTGCTCGTAAAAGTTAAGAACGTGGATGAAAATTATGATGAAGAAGATATGAATTTAGTCGTACCTGATTTTATTATTCAAATAAGTAACTTCATATCTAATTTAAAAGAAGGTAGTCTACAACTTAACCAAATAAGCGATAAGCATGAATTAATTGGTTTACTTTTAGTTGTTACTAAATTTACAGATAGCGAGATTTCTGAAGAATCTATAGGTAAAATACAAAAATTATTGACTCAACTAAAAGAGTTTGTCTCAGAGTCTTTGCCGCAAATTAAAAGCAAACAAAGTAATGAATCAACAAATAACGATTTAGATATAAAAGCAATGAAAGTAATGTCTGAGTTAATCCGAAATCTTGAAACAAAACTTGGCGATCACCAAAAAACTGAGACTCAAGGTAACCGTCAGCAATATTTACAAGGGGTTCATTCAAGGTATTTCACGATCCCAAGAGGTTTGGAAAATCCTACAGCTGTCATAACTGAAAAATTAATACAAAAGACTAGTAATACAAATCAAGTTACAACAACTACGCCGGAAACAGTTCTTGTAAATGATACGTTACCTAATCAGATGCCGAAAATCCAGCAGTTCACGTTATTTGTGGAGCAAAATGCTAAGCAAATGCCTAACCAGGAACAGTTTATCAAACAGTTTCAAAATATTCTTGCTCGAAGTAACTTTGTAAATGGAACCGGAAACCAAAAACTATTCATTAATCTTTACCCTGAGCATCTTGGTTCATTACGTATTGAAATACTGCAAAGTGAAAATGGATTAATAGCAAGAATTATGGCATCTACGAGTCAAGCTAAGGAGTTAGTGGAGTCACAGCTTTCAAGTTTAAAGCAGTCGTTTATCATGCAGAATATTTCAGTAGAAAAAATTGAAATAACAAATCAACAGCTTTTCCAAAGTGAAAGAAGCTTACAAAGAGATGCTGAACAACAAAAACAGCAAACTCCACAGCAAAAGGATGACAGGGACAATCATGATGTTAATGAAGAAGAATCCTTTAGTTCTACTCTTTTGGACGAATTGCTGAATATTGAAGTATAGGTGGTGAAAGTTGATGGCTACTAAAATTGATTCAAATCTTTATCTGTCAAATTTACAACCAGAGCGAAAAACGGGTTCGGATATTTTAGGTAAAGATGATTTTTTAAAGATACTTATGACCCAACTGCAAAATCAAGATCCAATGAATCCAATGGAAGATAAGGATTTTATCGCTCAAATGGCAACATTTAGTTCCCTTGAACAAATGACTAATATGAGCAAGACTTTGGAGAAATTTGTTACTAGTCAAACGGGTGAACAACTATTAAAGTATAGCAGTATGATTGGAAAAGAAGTGGAATACAGCTATACAACGAAAGACGAAGATGGAAAAGAGATTATAAAAACGGGTGTTGGTACTGTAAACTCAGTTTCACAAAAGCTTTCGTTTATAGAACTCGAATTGAGAGATGGGACTAAAATCTATAGTGACGAAATTATAAAGGTAAAGGAACCTTCAAACGAAGATAAATAGGAGGTGCTTTATATGGACCATCGAATATTACAATTACAAAATCATCCATTAACATTGCAAAATCGAAAAAAAGTTCAACATACTGAGCAACCGAAGGTATCTTTTAAAGAAACTCTTCACAAAGAGTCACATTTAGTTATAAGCAAGCATGCTCAAAAGAGATTAGATGAACGAAATATAACGATTCAAGAATCGAAATGGCATGAGATCCAAGAAAAAGTAACAGAAGCAAAATCTAAAGGAATACGTGATTCACTTGTTGTAATGAATAATGCGGCGTTAATCGTTAATGTACCAAATAATACTGTTATTACAGCAATGAACCGAAATGAAGCAAATTCTCAAATTTTCACCAATATTAATGGAACCATCATTTTAGATTAATTCGGCTGGACCTAATTAGGAAGCCATTGGTTAGCTGATTGACAGAAGCGGCCAACATACGAAAGGGGAAAAATTAAATGTTACGTTCAATGTACTCTGGAATAAGTGGTATGAAAAACTTTCAAACAAAGCTTGATGTAATCGGAAATAATATTGCCAATGTAAACACATATGGCTTTAAAAAAGGAAGAACAATTTTCACTGATATTATGAGCCAAACTATCAATGGTGCTACTGCACCTGGTCAATCCCTTGGTGGTGTTAACCCAAAACAAGTAGGGTTAGGTTCGTCTCTTGCAGCAATCGATACAATACACAACAGCGGCAGTTTACAAACTACTGCCAGAATCCTAGATTTAGCAATTGCAGGCGACGGTTTCTTCCAAGTAGCACCAACTTCTGATAGAACAACTTTTACAGAAGAAGCACTATACACAAGAGCTGGTAACTTCTATCTTGACCAAGAAGGTTTTCTAGTAACTAGTGCAGGTATGTATGTTATGGGATTTGCTTCTTATGAAAATGACGGTGATGATGCTACTCCTGATAGCCCAGAACCATCAACTATTAACCCTACAGAATTCGATTTTACAACTAACCCAACAACGCCGTCTTATACGGGTGCAGCCACTCCTGCTGTGGGCTACAAACCAATTCAGATTCCAACTGATGCAAAGAGTATGAGTATCGGAAAAGATGGCTCGGTTACTTACGTAGATGCAGGCGGAACATTGCGCTGGGCTGGTCAATTAGTTCTTAGTAAATTTCCAAATACAGGAGGTTTAGAAAAGGTTGGTGGGAACTTGTTCCAAGCAACTGCAAACTCAGGTCAACCAGTATTAAACTTTGCTGGTGAATCAGGACTTGGTTCAATTGAGTCAGGTGCCCTTGAGATGTCAAATGTTGACCTCTCTGAAGAATTTACGGACATGATTGTTGCTCAACGTGGTTTCCAAGCAAATACTCGAATTATCACTACTTCTGATGAAATTCTACAAGAATTAGTTAACCTAAAACGTTAATAGGGGGTAAGGGGCTTAGGGCTTCAGCCTAAAGCCCCGTGATAAAATTGATAACTTTAACGAGATTAAATGAAAAGAAGTTTACGTTAAACGCGTTATACATTGAGCAAGTTGAATCTTTTCCAGATACAACAATAACCCTTACCAATGGTAAGAAATTTGTTGTAAAGGAAACAGAAGAAGATGTACAATTCAAGGTCCTAGAATTTTATCAAAAAATAAATATACTAGGCCCTCGTAAGAGCTTGGAGGGATAAAAAACCTATGAAAAATAAGCTGCTTATTATTATGATAATAATCTTAAGTACAATTACGTTAGTTGGTACAACTGCATTTGTTATTTTAACGAAGGTAACAGCTAGTGAAAGTCAAAAAGAGCCAACAATAGATGAAGTAATTGAAGCAACTGTTGAAATCCCAGAGATAACAACAAAATTATTGAGCAATGATTATATTCGTATTTCATTTAATGTGCAAACCGATAGTAAAAAAGCTAAAGAAGAACTTGAAAAAAGAAGCTTTCAGGTTAACAACCTGATTATAAAAGAATTATCCAACATGAAGTCTGAAGAGTTTCAAGGTGAAGAAGGTATTATAAGCTTAGAAAACAGGCTAAAAGATCGAATGAATGGATTGATGCAAGATGGAAAGGTCGTTAAAGTTTATGCGACATCCTTTCTTCCGCAGTAAAACGTAAAACATCATAGTCTATAGAGCGGAGGTGGAACCTTGCCTGGAGAAATATTATCTCAGAGTGAAATAGATGCTCTCCTTTCAGCGCTTTCTACTGGTGAAATGAATCCTGAGGAATTAAAAAAGGAAGAAAATGAGAGAAGAGTAAAAGTATATGATTTTAAGAGAGCACTACGGTTTTCTAAGGATCAGATAAGAAGCTTAACTCGTATACATGAGAATTTTGCACGGTTGTTAACAACTTATTTTTCTGCACAATTACGAACATATGTGCAAATTTCAGTCGGAACTGCAGACCAAGTTCCTTATGAAGAATTTATCCGTTCAATACCCAAAATGACAATCTTAAATGTGTTTGATGTAACTCCATTAGAAGGAAGAATACTACTGGAAGTTAATCCAAATATTGCGTATGCAATGCTTGATAGATTGCTAGGAGGTAGAGGAGCGGGTTTAAATAAGATTGAGAATTTAACAGAAATTGAAACAAAAATTATGAGTAATATGTTTGAAAGAGCGTTTGATAATGCTCGGGAGGCATGGGCGAACCTTATTGAAATAGACCCAATGTTATCAGAATTTGAAGTGAATCCACAATTTTTACAAATGGTTTCACCTAATGAGACAGTTGTCGTTATTTCATTAAATACTCAAATTGGTGAGACGAGTGGAATGATTAATATTTGTATTCCTCATGTAGTTCTTGAACCAATTATACCTAAGCTTTCTGCTCATTATTGGATGCAAGCAGCTCCAAAAAAGGATAGAAATATGGAAGAACTTATGGATATTGAAAATAATCTAAGGGAATCTGAGTTAGCAATCGTTGCTGAATTAGGAACTGCAGATATATCCATACAGGAATTCTTACAGCTTGATATTGGGGATACAATACAACTTGATAAAATCATCCAACAACCTATCGTATTAAAGGTAGAGGATACACCAAAATACCTTGCTCAAGTGGGCAAGGTGAATAAGAGACAAGCTGTACAAATTCTGGAAGAAATCAAAGGGGGGAACAACGAAGATGAGTAATGGAAATATGCTATCACAGGATGAAATCGATGCACTATTAAGAGGAACTGCAGATATAGACAACGAAGAACCAATAGTGAGTGAAAAACAGCCCCTTGTTGAAAACTATTTGTCTTCCATGGAACAAGATGCACTAGGGGAAATTGGAAATATCTCTTTTGGTAGTTCAGCTACAGCACTTTCTACATTACTTAACCAAAAGGTTGAAATTACAACACCTAATGTCACGGTTGTTCTAAGAGATCAATTGGCTGATGAATTTCCTCAGCCATATGTTGCTGTTTATGTGAGCTATACACTTGGTTTTACAGGAACCAACTTATTGGTGATTAAGCAAAGTGATGCTGCAATAATTGCAGATTTAATGCTAGGAGGCAACGGCCAAAATCCATCCCAATTACTAGGTGAGATTCAATTAAGTGCTGTTCAAGAGGCGATGAATCAAATGATGGGCTCCGCTGCTACATCAATGTCTACTGTATTTAGTAAAAAAATTGATATATCTCCACCAAGTATAAATATTTTAGATGTTAAACACGGAGAAGGTACCGAGAAGCTCCCGTTAGAGGAAACATTAGTAAAAATCTCGTTTAGACTAAAAGTAGGCGAATTAATTGACTCAACTATCATGCAGCTAATACCTGTAAACTTTGCAAAAGAATTGGTAAATGAGCTTCTATCACCATCTGCTGAAGTTGCTCCAGCTGTAGATGTAGTACCTAGTAATATAGAAATTCCTACGAACCAATATGATTATGGATCATCAACACAACAACAGGCTGTTCAACCTAATTACAATTCAGTACCTTTTCAACAACCGCAAAATCAGGGTTCACAGCATATAGGAGGAACACATGTTACGCAAGCTGACATACAACCTGCTGTATTTTCAGACTTCCAACCAGTAAAACTGCAGGAGCCAGAATCAAAAAATTTAAGTATGCTCTTAGATATTCCACTACAGGTGACTGTCGAGTTGGGAAGAACAAAACGCTCTATTAAGGAAATATTAGAGTTGTCAGCTGGCTCAATTATTGAATTAGATAAGCTTGCGGGAGAACCTGTGGATGTACTAGTAAACAAAAAACTAGTTGCTAAAGGTGAAGTAGTTGTTATAGATGAAAACTTTGGTGTACGTATTACAGATATAATCAGCCAAAGTGACCGAATTAAAAAGTTGAATTAATTAAGGGGGATATATATATGGGACACAAAATATTAATTGTTGATGATGCAGCATTTATGAGAATGATGATTAAAGATATTTTAACGAAAAATGGTTTTGAGGTTGTAGCAGAAGCCGCTGATGGGGCTCAAGCAGTTGAAAAGTACAAAGAGCACCATCCTGACCTTGTTACAATGGACATCACTATGCCGGAGATGGATGGAATTACTGCGCTTAAAGAAATTAAAAAAATAAATCCAAATGCAAAAGTTATTATGTGTTCCGCAATGGGGCAGCAGGCTATGGTAATTGATGCAATTCAAGCAGGTGCAAAAGACTTCATTGTTAAGCCGTTTCAGGCAGACCGCGTAATTGAAGCAATTAGTAAAACATTAAGCTAGTAAACTTATCAGGAGAGTGGCAACATAGTGAAACACATAAAAATAATAGTACTTGGCCTTGTTTTTCTTCAGCTACTGCTTGTCACTTTTCCTGTGCAGGCAGAAGATGGACATGTAGATAAAAGTGTTTATGACGGATTGGGAAAACCAAAAACGGAACAAACCGATACAACCCAAACTGACAATGCTACACAAACTCAATTAGGATCCAATGAATTAACCGCTGGTGACTTTTTTAAAATGATATTTACAACTTTATTTGTTATTGCACTTATTTATGGTCTTTTAAAATTTGTAAATAAAAAAAATAAAATGTTTAACCAGTATAAATTCATTGAAAATCTTGGAGGGACAAGCCTAGGAACAAATCGTTCAATTCAAATTGTCAAGATTGGTGAACGTATCTTAGTAGTAGGGGTTGGAGAGTCGATTCAATTATTAAAAGAGATTGATGACACTGATGAAATTAGTGATATCCTAGAACAGCATAATTCGAAACTTGATTCAATGATTCAGCCAAGAGACATTATTTCTAAGTTTATTGAAAAGCGTAAGAGTAGAAAGAGCAGTGAGCAGGATGAATTTTCTTCTATTTTACAGAAACAGCTTTCTGAAATAACACAGGGTAGAAAAAAGATTGTTGAGCAACTTGAAGATAAGGAGTCTAGTAAAGAATGAATGAATTTATGGAGTTTTTTAATACTAGCACCCCTGAGAATGTATCAACATCTGTTAAAATGCTCCTTCTGCTAACAGTACTCTCAATTGCGCCAAGTATTCTAATCTTAATGACAAGTTTTACAAGAATTATTGTGGTGTTGTCTTTTGTTAGAACCTCATTAGGTACTCAACAAATGCCACCAAACCAAGTATTAGTGGGATTAGCATTATTTCTAACCTTTTTCATCATGGCTCCAATTTTTAGTGAAGTAAATGAGCAAGCTTTAACACCATTATTTAATGAAGAAATTAATTTAGAGGAAGCATATGAACGTGCAGCAACACCCTTTAAAGAGTTTATGAGTGTTCATACTCGTCAAAAGGATCTTGAGCTATTTTTAAACTACTCGGGAGCTGAGCGACCAACTTCAATTGAAGATATTCCTTTAACTGCATTGGTTCCGGCTTTTGCTATTAGTGAATTAAAGACTGCCTTTCAAATTGGTTTTATGATTTTTATCCCTTTTCTTGTCATTGATATGGTAGTAGCCAGTGTTTTAATGTCAATGGGGATGATGATGCTACCACCTGTTATGATCTCATTACCTTTTAAGATTTTATTATTTGTTCTCGTGGACGGTTGGTATCTTATTGTTAAATCCCTTTTACAGACATTCTAGAAGTAGGTGAACAGTTTTGAGTCCGGAGTTTGTAATTTCATTAGCTGAAAAAGGAATATATACGATTCTTATGATTAGTGGTCCCTTACTTTTGGTTGCATTAGTTATTGGACTAATTGTCAGTGTTTTTCAAGCAACTACTCAAATTCAAGAACAAACCTTAGCGTTTATTCCTAAAATTGTAGCTGTTTTAGTTGGCCTAGTCTTTTTCGGGCCGTGGATGCTTTCTAAAATGCTGTCATATACCCATGAAATTTTTAGTAATTTAACGAGATTTGTAGGGTAGCAGGATGACGGATATTATTACAAACTTTCCAGCTTTTTTGCTCGTATTAGTACGGGTATCTAGTTTCTTTGTAACGTTACCATTATTCTCGTATCGAACGCTACCAGCAACCCATCGTGTTGGAATTGCGTTTTTTGTATCGTGGATTATGTTCTTATCAATGGATAAACCAGCCCTTGATATCGATGGTTTCTATTATATGCTTATCATGAAAGAGGCAATGGTAGGACTGTTTATTGGTTTAGTGGCCTATATGATATTTGCAGCTATACAGATTGCAGGAAGTTTTATCGACTTTCAAATGGGTTTTGCAATTGCCAATGTAATTGATCCACAAACTGGTGCTCAAAGCCCTTTAATTGGTCAATATTTATATACATTTGCTTTGTTATTTTTATTATCAATAAACGGTCACCATTTACTACTAGATGGAGTTTTTTATAGCTATCAATTTGTACCAATGGAGCAGTTATGGATCCCTTTTGGAAATGAGAATGTAATAGAGTATGTAATCAAAGCTTTTAATTCAATGTTTATTATTGCGTTTCAAATGTCCTTGCCGGTAGTGGGTTCATTATTTCTTGTAGACATTGCATTAGGAATTGTAGCTAGAACAGTACCACAGCTAAACGTCTTTGTTGTAGGATTGCCTTTAAAGATTGGTGTTAGCTTTGTCGTTTTAATTATTTCAATGTCAGTGATGTTTATGTTGGTAGGAAATCTAGTAGAAAATATGTTATTAACGATGAGGGGTCTAATGCAACTCATGGGAGGGAGCTAAAATGCATTTTGTTAGACTTGACCTTCAATTTTTTGCGGGTGAAAAGACAGAAAAAGCCACTCCAAAGAAACGCCAGGATTCTAGGAAAAAAGGTCAGGTTGCGAAGAGTGCAGATGTAAATACAGCTATATTATTGATTGCAGTATTCTTTACACTTTTCATTTTTGGTGGTTTTTTTCTTGAACGATTACTTGGTCTATTAAAACATTCATTTACTCACTATTTATCAATAAATCCAACTGAACAGTCTATATCTGAGATTTTTATTGAGCTTTCACTTGAGGCTGGAATTATATTAGCCCCTATTTTAGTAGTTGCATTAATTGCTGGGATTGCAGCAAATCTGATGCAGGTTGGTTTTCTATTTTCAACAGAAGCCATCCAGATGAAACTTAATAAGTTAGATCCTATTCAAGGATTCAAACGTATTTATTCCATTCGTGCAATTGTTGAAATGATTAAATCGATCTTAAAGATAGTCATTGTTGGTGGTGTAACATTTGCGATTCTCTGGTTCCGATTGGAAGATATACTTTCTATCTCTCAAAAAACGGTAGGGTCAGCGCTACTTGTTTTAGCAAAGCTTACGGCTCAGATGGGTTTATTTGCAGGAGGAGCACTTCTTTTTCTATCACTCTTAGATTATCTTTATCAACGCTATGATCACGAGAAAAACATACGAATGTCTAAGCAGGATATAAAGGATGAATATAAGAAAACAGAAGGGGATCCTTTAATTAAATCAAAAATAAAACAAAAACAACGTGAGATGGCCATGCAGCGAATGATGCAGGAAGTACCAAACGCAGATGTAATTATTACAAACCCGACTCACTATGCAATTGCTCTTAAATATGACGAATCTAAGATGGATGCCCCATATGTAGTTGCAAAAGGTGTTGATTTTGTTGCACAACGAATTAAAGAGATCGCAAAGGAAAACGAAATTATAACAATAGAAAATCGTCCGCTGGCAAGGGCCCTTTATAGTCAATCAGAAATAGGGGATGCCATTCCAGAAGAATTTTTTAAAGCCGTTGCTGAAATTTTAGCGTATGTATATCGTCTAAAAGAAAAGATTTAACAGGCTACTTTTAACACTATTTCCACAAATATTAATCGCAAGCTTCCCACAGAGGGTACACATTGAAGGAGAGAATCAACTATGTCAGCTAGAGATTTATCGGTTTTATTAAGTGTTATCTTAATAGTCGCCATGCTTATCATTCCATTTCCAGCTTGGATGTTAAGTATTTTAATTATCATAAATATATCTCTTGCATTATTAGTTCTCTTAACTTCAATGAACATGCAGGAACCACTTCAATTTTCAATTTTCCCATCATTATTATTACTTTTAACCTTGTTTAGATTAGGATTAAACGTCTCGACTACTAGATCTATCCTTGCAACTGGTGAAGCGGGTGGGGTAGTACACACCTTCGGTACATTCGTTGTAGGTGGTAATGTAGTTGTCGGATTTGTTGTATTCCTAATATTAATTATCATCCAATTCATTGTTATTACCAAAGGTTCAGAGCGTGTATCCGAAGTTGCTGCACGTTTTACTCTTGATGCAATGCCAGGTAAACAAATGAGTATCGATGCAGACTTAAATGCAGGAATGATCTCTGACAAGGAAGCAAGAGAACGTCGTGAAAAAGTAGGTCGTGAAGCTGATTTTTACGGAGCGATGGACGGAGCAAGTAAATTCGTTAAAGGGGACGCAATCGCCGGTATAATCATTGTACTTATAAACTTGATATTCGGTTTCATAATCGGTATGACACAACATGGACTTGGCTTTCAAGAAGCTTTGTCAAAGTTTACTCTTTTAACGGTTGGAGATGGAATTGTAAGTCAGATTCCAGCTCTTCTAATCTCAACTGCTACAGGTATTGTTGTAACTCGTGCTGCATCAGATGGAAATCTCGGAACTGACATAACAAAGCAATTATTTGCTTATCCAAAGATGTTATTTGTAACAGCAGGCACAATCTTTTTACTTGGTTTATTTACACCCATTAATGACATATTAACAATCTCTATTTCGGGCTTCTTAGCTGTCGGAGGCTTTATGATCTCTAAAAATAGGGATCAGGAGGTTCTGTTGGAAAATGATATAGAGGAAGATGTTCATGTTGAGGATCTTAAGAGTCCAGAGAGTGTTGTTACACTATTAAATGTTGATCCGATTGAATTTGAGTTTGGATATGGCTTAATCCCTTTGGCAGATACAAACCAGGGTGGAGACATTCTAGATCGAATTGTCATGATTAGAAGGCAACTTGCAATTGAGTTAGGTCTAGTAATACCAGTCGTGCGAATTCGTGACAATATACAATTACAACCTAATGAATATCGCTTAAAAATAAAAGGTAATGAAATGGCAAGAGGGGAACTTCTATTAGATCATTATTTAGCTATGAGTCCTGGCTATGATGACGATGCTATAGAAGGTATAGATACGATTGAGCCATCATTTGGATTACCTGCTAAATGGATTTCTGAGGATATGAAAGACCAGGCAGAAATGAGTGGCTATACGGTCGTTGATCCACCTTCAGTTGTATCCACTCACATTACAGAGGTTATTAAACGCAATGCATTTGAATTATTAGGCAGACAAGAAACAAAACAATTAATTGATCATGTTAAAGAAACGTATCCAATTCTCGTGGAAGAAGTAACTCCTACACCACTAACTGTTGGGGATATCCAAAAGGTATTGGCAAAATTACTTAAGGAAAATGTTTCAATACGAAATCTTCCGGTTATTTTCGAAACACTTGCAGACTTTGGTAGAATGACAACCGATACAGATTTATTGACGGAGTATGTAAGGCAATCACTGGCAAGACAAATTACGAATCAATATATTGTTCAAGATGAAACTATGAAAGTTTTAACCTTATCTGGGAGAGTTGAAAAAGCAGTTGCTGATGGAGTTCAACAAACAGAACATGGAAATTACTTATCAATAGACCCTAATGTGTCTCAATCAATTATTGAAGCAATTGCTAAACAAATTGAAGCAGTTAGTCTACAAGATCAAGCTCCTATATTATTATGCTCTCCAGCTGTAAGAATGTATGTGAGACAATTGATTGATCGTTACTTTCCACAAGTACCTGTTCTTTCATACAATGAATTAGAAGCAAATGTTGAAGTACAAAGTGTTGGGGTGGTGAATATAGATTGAAGGTAAAAAAATATATAGCTTCCTCAATGCCTGAAGCGATGAAATTGATTCGTGCTGAACTAGGCAGTGATGCAGTTATTTTAAACTCAAAGGTTGTCCAAAAATCGGGATTTCTTGGTCTGTTTAGAAAAAAGAACTTTGAAGTTATTGCTGCTGTTGATCCTGTTCAGCCAACTAAGCAAAAACTCCAGCAAAAGGAAAAAATTAAAAAGCTGCCTATTGAGCCATTTAAGGAACAGACTAAAATACCTGTTGAAAGTGCTCCAACTATTCGTCCAGAAACTCAAAACAGTCAAGAATTAATCAAAGAGATTCGTGAGTTAAAAACATTGATGAAAGATATGTCTTCGGAGACGATGCCTTATAGTGGACCGTTAGCTGAGATCAATCAATTATTAATTGCTCAGGAACTTGATCCATTAATAAGAAAAGATATTTTATCTTCCTTACTAGAAAAGTGGTATTTAAACCAAGCTAAAGCAACTTATAATGATCTTATAAAATGGACAAATGAAATTATTATATCTTATCTCTCTCCTCTTAGTTTCGGTGGGGTATCATACCAAAAGCGATTCATTAATGTTGTTGGTCCAACCGGGGTTGGAAAAACCACAACACTTGCTAAGATTGCTGCAGATTGTATGTTAAAGGATAAAAAGCGAGTAGCATTCATTACGACCGACACATACCGTATAGCTGCAATTGACCAGTTAAAGACGTATGCGAAAATACTTGGTGCTCCTTTAGAGGTTTGTTACTCTTTAGAAGATTTTACTAGAGCTAAGGAAAAATATATGGATTACGATGTTGTACTAGTGGATACTGCTGGTAGAAACTTTCGCAATAAAAAGTATGTAGACGATTTAAATAGTATTATTAACTTTTCTGAAGATATGGAGACATATTTGGTTCTGTCATTGACTTCAAAAATGACAGATATGGCTGATATTTATAAACAGTTTTCAGTTGTAAATGTTTCGAAAATGATATTCACGAAGGTGGATGAAACCATTAATTACGGTCCTATGCTGAATTTAATGATTCATAATAAAATAGGTGCAGCCTATGTAACAAATGGTCAGAATGTACCCGATGATATTGTTGTTGCAACACCCTCACTTATTGCAAATACATTACTTGGAGTAGATGAAGTATGACAGACCAAGCATCCGCACTAAGGAAAAAGCTCGCATCAATCGATACAACTGAAAATAATCCAATAACCATAGGGGTTGTTAGTGGAAAAGGTGGAGTTGGTAAATCTAATATTTCACTAAATTTTTCAATCGCTTTAGCTAAATACGGTAAGAAAGTTTTGCTTTTTGATATGGATATCGGTATGGGAAATATTGATATTCTATTAGGAATTACTACACATCATTCAATAGTTGACCTTTTCAATAGTAATTTGTCTATAACTGACTTAATTGTAAAGGGTCCTGAAGGTATCGATTATATAGCAGGTGGAAATGGGCTTTCAAGCTTGTATAAGTTAAGTGAAACTAACTCTGAATACTTGATTGAGCAACTTCAACTTGTATTGAACCAATATGATTATGTGATGTTTGATATGGGAGCAGGCATGTCAGAGGAAAATGTTAAATTTCTAATGGCAATGGATGAGATATTTGTAATTACTACACCTGAACCAACTTCTATTACTGATGCTTATTCAGCAATGAAGTACCTATGTATGTTTGATCATAGTATTCCATTCAATTTGCTAGTAAATCGTGCACAAAGTGAAGCAGAAGGTATACAAACGTTTAAAAGGCTTAAACAGGTTGTGTCTAAGTTTTTAATCAAGGAAATTAGTCTTTTAGGAGTTTTAAGCGATGATAAAACTGTACCTAAGGCAGTAAGTCACCAAGTGCCATTTATTCTATATTCACCAAAAGCGGTGGTTAGTAAGTCATTATATGAGATGATGGTAAGGTATGTCGATAAAAACAATAATATATCTAGTAATAAGCAGTCTTTTATTTCGAAACTTCAACGTTTTTTGACTTTTAAGAAACGAGATTAATGGAACGAAGTAGTAAGAAACAATATATAGTTTAGGGTGATTTCGCAAACTTTGTTACTCTTATATTCTTTTAGGACATTAGTTCGAGTTGAATAATGATTTTACGAGGGTGATTGGAGTGTATGGAACGGTCCTCCCACTGAATTGACCATACTTTATACATTTTACACTCAAAAGTAATAGCCCAAAGTAAATTGCTTGAACACAGCGTTATTGTGAGTTTTCTAGATACTGCGGTAGAAAGGAAGACTAGATTTGAAGAAAATTAATGTATTAGTTGTTGATGATTCGGCGTTCATGAGGAAGCTTATTTCGGAATTTCTCAATGCAGACCATCAAATTAATGTAGTAGGTACCGCACGTGACGGGTTAGATGCAATAACGAAAATCGAAAAACTACATCCGGATGTTGTTACTCTGGATGTAGAAATGCCGGGCATGAATGGCATTGATGTCTTGAAAAAAGTTATGAAGGAAAATCCCTTACCAGTTGTAATGTTGTCTAGTACTACAAAAGATGGTGCAGACAATACACTTGCAGCTATTCAATTTGGAGCAGTAGATTTTATTCAGAAACCATCAGGTTCGATTTCAATTGACCTACACATTATTAAACAAGAAATAGTAACAAAAGTGATTAATGCAAGTAAAGCAAATATAAAATCACTGCAAAATCCTATTACACCAGGAATTACATCTACAAACAAGAGTATTGGGAAACATAATCAAGGTTCAATAGCTCGTAATACTGTAAAAAAACTACTTTGTATAGGTACTTCTACAGGAGGGCCAAGAGCTTTGCAACAAGTACTAACGAAGTTTCCAAAAGACTATGAAGCTCCCATTTTGATAGTTCAGCATATGCCTCCAGGCTTTACAAAGTCATTAGCAAATAGACTTAATTCCATTTGCGAAATCAATGTAAAAGAAGCAGAAAATGGTGAAATTGTAAAAGCAGGAACTGCTTATATTGCACCAGGCGGATACCATCTTAAAGTAAAAAAAATGGGAACATCCTTGGCGGTACACATAGAAAACAGTGAACCAAGGAACGGTCATAGACCTTCGGTTGATATATTATTTGAATCAATAAGTGAAATAGAAAATGTACGAAAGATTGCTGTTATCATGACAGGTATGGGCGCTGACGGTGCAGTTGGTTTGAAAAGAATGAAAGAAACTGGACAAGTTATTTCAATTGCAGAGTCTCAGGAGACTTCAGTAGTGTTTGGAATGCCAAAAGCTGCAATAGAAACAAATTTAGTAGATAGAGTGGTACCATTAGGAAATATAGCCGAAACTGTCCTAAGTCTTACATAAGCGAAGGGGTGTAATCAATGGAATTAAGTGATTATTTAGAAGTCTTTATTGAAGAAAGTAAAGAACATCTTCAAACTTGTAATGAGCAATTATTAAATTTAGAAAAGGATCCCCAAAACATCACAATTGTTAATGAAATTTTCCGTTCTGCTCATACCTTAAAAGGTATGTCGGCTACGATGGGTTATGAGGATTTAGCAAATCTAACTCATCAAATGGAAAATGTCTTAGATGGTATTCGAAATTCTAAGGTTGCAGTTACGCCTGAAGTACTTGATGTCGTTTTCCAAGCAGTTGATTATTTAGAAGAAATGATATTTTCAATTGCTGACGGTGGTGATGGTAAGAAGGATGTAACAGATGTTGTCCATTTGTTAAAGATTATTGAAAATGGAGATGAAACGATTAGCCTCGTCTCCCAACATAAAGAAACACTGCCTGTACGTAGTAGCAATACGAAAACAGCATATGATGATTTTGAACTTACTGTTCTGCAACAGTCAGAGGACCAAGGGTTTAACTGTTACGAAGTTACTGTTGTGCTTAGAGAAGACTGTTTACTAAAGGCAGCAAGAGCCTTTATGGTTTTTGAAGTAATAGAACAAATAGGAGAAGTAATAAAATCAGTACCATCGGTCGATCTTATCGAGGATGAAAAGTTTGAGAATGAGTTTTGCGTAACGGTTGTTTCTAAAGAAGATGAAATAGAACTTCAAAAACGCATATTAAAAGTTTCAGAAATAGATAGAGTTGAAGTTGTCAAACTACAACTTGGGGAATATAACAATCCTGAGACTGAACTTATTCAAGGACAAGCTGAGGTTGCACCTTCGCTGGCTATTGTGGAAGAGCCATATATAGAGGAACAAGAAAACCGATCTCAGCAAACCAAAAGTAAGAGTTCAAGCAGTTCAAAAACAATCCGTGTTAACATAGAACGGCTTGACATTCTTATGAATTTATTTGAAGAACTCGTAATTGACAGGGGAAGATTAGAACAAATCTCAAAAGATTTAAATAATGCTGAACTTCATGAAACTGTGGAGAGAATGTCAAGAATATCTGGTGACCTCCAAAATATTATATTAAACATGAGAATGGTTCCAATAGAAACTGTATTTAATAGATTCCCTAGGATGATACGTCAATTAGCAAAGGATTTACACAAGAAGATTAATCTTCAAATTATCGGAGCAGAAACTGAACTGGATCGTACTGTTATAGATGAAATTGGTGACCCTTTAGTCCACTTGCTTCGAAATGCACTTGATCATGGTGTTGAAACTCCTGAAATAAGAGTGCAAAACGGAAAAGTAGAAGAAGGAACAGTTATTTTACGTGCTTATCACAGCGGGAACCATGTCTTTATTGAAATTGAAGACGATGGAGCTGGCATAAGTAGAGAAAAGGTATTACAAAAAGCTATAAAAAATGGTCTAATTTCAGCTGAAAATGCGGATGCGTTATCAGACAGTCAAGTATTTGATTTTATCTTTTCTTCTGGATTTTCAACAGCAGAGAAAATTTCTGATGTTTCGGGTCGAGGAGTTGGATTAGATGTAGTTAAAAACACGATTGAATCTCTGGGTGGTTCTATAACAATCACTTCCACAAGAGGTAAGGGCTCTGTATTTTCTATCCAGCTTCCGCTAACCTTATCTATAATTTCAGTTATGCTTGTAGAGGTCCAAAGTGAGAAATACGCAATACCTCTTTCTTCCATTATTGAAACTGCGATTGTGAAGAAGGAACAAATCCTGTATGCACATAATCAAAAAGTAATTGATTTTAGAGGTAAGGTTGTACCGTTACTTTCCATTAAGGATATTTTTAACGTACCAACAACAATGGAAGAGGATGAATATTATTCTGTTGTTATTGTTAAAAAAGGAGATAAAACGGCAGCTTTAGTCGTCGATTCCTTTATTGGCCAACAAGAAGTTGTATTAAAATCATTAGGCAACTACTTATCTGGTGTTTTTGCAATTTCTGGAGCTACCATATTAGGTGATGGGCAAGTAGCTTTAATCATTGATTGTAATGCATTAATTAAATAAATGGTTACCACAAAAGGAGAGAGTGTAGTGTCCGAACAATCAGTTTCGATGTTAAAAGTAATCGTTTTTTCACTACTGGATGAGGAGTATGGGCTTTCTGTTTCACAAGTACGTTCAATTGAAAGAATGGAACATATTACTCGCGTGCCAGGAACAGCATCATTTGTAAAGGGTGTTATTAATTTAAGAGGAGTTGTGACTCCTATAATTGACCTTAGAAACAGATTCGGCCTTTCAGAAGCTACTTATACAGATCATACTAGGATTATTATTGTTGCTACAGAAGAAGTGGAAGTTGGACTTATTGTTGATGCTGCAAATGATGTATTAGATATTCCAGTTGATTCGATTGAACCAACCCCGGAAGTTGTAGGGAGCGTTGAAGTTGAATATATTGAGGGCGTAGCCAAGATAGATAAAAGACTTCTTGTTCTATTAAACTTAGAAAAAGTTCTTAACCCGGAGGAACTTAAGGAAAAGGTAGAAAGGTAGTCTACTCTATGACATTTTATAATTATATAAACTCAACTCATATAGATATATTAAAAGAGATAGGAAACATTGGTGCAGGGCATTCAGCAACTGCACTTTCAAAACTTTTAAATCGCAAAATTGACATGCAGGTCCCTAACGTAAAAATCGTTTCATTTGATGAAATGATGGAGCTTGCAGGTGGACCAGATAATATCGTTGCAAGTGTCTTTTTAAGATTGGAAGGTGATGTTCCTGGGAACATGTTTTTCATTCTTCAATTACCACATGCTACAAAATTAATTCAGGATTTGTTAGGGGATAAAGAGTTTTCCTTCGAGGGCATTCAACAATCAGATCTTGGATTGTCTGCATTTCAGGAGTTAGGAAATATCTTATCGGGTTCCTATCTAACATCATTATCTGACTTTACAAAACTGCATTTAATGCCATCTGTACCGGCGTTATCAATCGATATGGCTGGTGCAATTATTGGGTCAGGACTACTAGAATTATCGCAAGTAAGCGATTATGCAATAGTGATAGACACAGTGATAAGCGAAGCAGAGATGAATGAAGAAAATAGTGTTAATGGACATTTCTTCCTATTACCTGACCCAAATGCCTTTGAGAAAATTTTTACAGCATTAGGGGTTCAAACAAATGATTGAGACAGGCATAGTTGTTAGGGTTGGTATTGCTGATATGAATGTCGTTACTGCTCCTAATACCATTCGAACATCTGGTTTAGGATCATGTGTGGGAATTATAATTTATGATGCAACTAAAAAAATTGCCGGCTTAGCACATATTATGCTACCTGATTCGAAACTTGCGAAAGCAGAAAATATGAATCTGGCAAAATATGCAGATTTGGCTATAGAAGAACTTTATAAAAAAATCATCCAAATTGGTGGTAGAGCTCATACATTGCGAGCGAAAATCGCTGGAGGAGCCCAAATGTTCCAGTTTCAAACTGGTAGTGATATTATGAGAATTGGTCCTCGAAATGTGGAGGCTGTCCAAACGGAACTAAAACGTTTACACATTCCGCTTGTAGCTACTGATGTTGGTGGAAATAGTGGACGAACAATTGAATTTGACCCTCAAACAACAATGTTAAAAATTCGAACAGTTAATCAGGGGATAAAGGAAATCTAATTGCTTAGGGTAAATAAAATTTATTTATTCTATCATAATAAAGGTATTGTTAATTTGCATGTAGAGGAGGAGTAAAATGTCCAAAATATCAACAACCGATGATCAACTATATTGGCAAAAATGGATTGACTCACGTGATTCTCATGCAGGAGATGTACTTGTTCAAAAATATATGCCCTTAGTAACATTCCATGTACAACGCATTGCAGTTACTTTACCTAAAAGTGTGAATAAGGATGATTTAAAGAGTTTAGGTATGTTTGGGTTGTTTGATGCCTTGGAAAAATTTGATCCTTCTCGTGATTTGAAATTTGATACATATGCCTCTTTTCGTATAAGAGGTGCTATCATTGACGGGCTTAGAAAAGAAGATTGGTTATCTCGAAGCTCACGTGAGAAATCAAAAAAAGTTGATGCAGCTATTGAAAAACTTGAACAAAAACTAATGAGGAATGCAACGGTACAGGAAATTGCTGAAGAAGTCCAAATGAGTGAGGATGAAGTTTATCAAACCATAAATGAGGGCTTTTTTGCAAATGTTCTCTCAATGGATGATTATCAGGTTGACGACGATAGTGAAAAATCGGCATATTCTATAAAGGATCATTCAACTCTTACTCCTGAAGAGCATGTAGTAAAGAAGGAATTACTGCAGCAACTGACTCACATTATTGAACAACTTAATGAAAAGGAAAAGCTGATTATCAGCTTGTTTTACAAAGAGGATTTAACATTAACTGAGATTGGTCAGGTAATGGGTTTATCAACCTCGAGAATATCCCAAATTCATTCAAAAGCGCTATTTAAATTAAAGGATACACTTCAAAAAAATATCCATTAAGAAGGCGGTTAGACTGTGGTTGACTTTGATGTCTTTATTTCTAAAGATAAACGATCTGCGCACATTAATTTGAATAAAAATAATCCGGACAAAATAATAGAATCTGATATATATACGCTACTATCAAAACATGGAATTACTTTCGGAATTCAAAGAGATGTTATCTCACATATTGCAGCTAACTATGAGCAAGTTTCCTATCCATTGCTCATTGCAGAGGGTCAAAATCCTATTAATGGGCTAAATGGATATTTGAAAATAGAAAATCCACAAGAAGATCAGTCCAATAATAGTCCAGGGGTTAATGATGTTTTTAATTTTCGGAACGTAAGAAAAATTCCTTCCGTAAAAAAGGGGCAATTAATTGCCACTATCGTTCCACCTACTGAAGGTAAGCCGGGTAAAGATGTATTTGGTAATGAGATCCGTGCCTTTAAAGGAAAACCTTATCGTCTCAAGTTGGGAGAAAATACGATAGAAAACAATGGAAAGATATTTGCTGCAATTGATGGTCAGGTTAGTACTGCGAAAAACAAAGTGGGTGTTTTACCACTTTTTGAGGTTGAAGGAGATTTATCCTTAAAAGTTGGAAATATTGATTTTATTGGAAATGTAACGGTTCGAGGAAATGTTCCCAGTGATTATAGTATCAAAGCGGGTGGAGATTTATCTATTCATGGAATAGTTGAAGGGGCAACTATTGAAGCTGGCGGCTCAGTCTTTATATCAGGTGGGGTAGTGGGATTTAATAAAGCTAATATAAAGGCTAATGGTGATATCATTGCTTCATTTATTAATCAAAGTAAAGTGTCTGCAGGGAAAAACATAGAGGTTACGGGTTCGATATTACATAGTGAATGTGTCGCTGGAGATAGTGTAGTATCATTAACAGGGAATATTATTGGCGGTCGAATCTCAGCAGGAGCAAATGTTACAGCTAGGGATATTGGAAATGAACTACATACAAAAACGGAAATAAACATGGGTACCAATAATCACCTCTTTGAAGAAGAAGAAAAACGTACATATAATGATATTGCCCTTTTAAAAAATGACCTTCAAAAATTAGATGTTATCTTTCAAAAGTTAGCAGATAAATATAAACAAACTTCTTCTTTATCAGAAGAAGAAATTATTCTGTTAAAGAGACAAAATATAACTAAAGAGGAATTGATCCATAAAGTTACTCTGCTTGAAGAGGAATTACATGAAATTAAGGAGAAACTCCAGGATACTACAAGATATAATGTAGTAGTAGAAGGCAGTTTATATCCCAATGTCTATATACATTTTGGTAAGTACCAAAGAATTAGCAATCAACTCTTTCACCGTGTGAAAATTCAACTAGTAAATAAAGAGATTTCAATTAATACCTTTTCTACCAAATAAATAGGAGAAGTGAATGAATTGAGTCTAAAATTAGTAGAATTACAGGTCGCTATCCCAAGATCTCAGGACGCAGGAAAATTAAGTGAACAAATGTCTATGCGTGGACAACATATGCAAGATTACATTTCTTCTGAACTTGAAAAAACAGAAAAAAAGAAACGAAATCAAGTAACTGAAAAAAATGAACTGGACTTTGTAGATATTCCAAAGGAATCCCCGCAAAATACTACTGTTTTAAAAAAACAAAAAAACAAAGAAGTAAAAGATGAAACGCAAAATGAACGTCACCCATTTAAGGGTAATTTTATTGATATTATTGGATAGAGGGAAGTAAATGACTACTATATTGTTTATGCTTTGCTTTACTTTACTAGCAATTGCATTTTTTTTAATTATTCTTTTATTTCTAAAACTATCTCAAGTAAAGGAAATTGAAAAAAAACAAGGAGCTCTACTAAAAGAATTCGAGAGTGTAATAACTTCTTATGTCATGGAAATAAAAGATGAAAATGAAGTCTTCTTAAAAAAAATTCAAGATTACGACCAAAAAAAGAGCTTACAAGACGATAACCACCCGAAACAGGAAGAGATACTAATGGAAGACCAACCCGAACAACCGGAAAAAAACGAAATAGTGTCCTTTCAACATAAAGAGTCCGAGCTATCTAAAGACGATATTCAATCCTTATTACCAACTTTTAACGATGAAGAAGTTGAACTAGAGACTCCCAGCAAGAAGGAGAACCCTGCTCGAAAATCTGATTCATTAGAAAAAGATGAGTTATATGTCCAATCATTGGTAGCACAAGTCCAGCTCCTACAAAAGCAAGGTTTAGCATTAGATGAAATAGCTAGAAAGCTAAATAAAGGTAAAACAGAGATCGAGTTATTACTCAAATTTCGTCAAAACAACTAATTTTTCTTGATTGCAAGTTTCGATTATGTTATATTAATTTTTGGTGTTATTACACACGTTCATAGATTTAAGCATTGGTGCTGTTAAAACAGTTTTGCTTAAAGATGATATGAACGGAGGAGAAAAAACCATTAGGAGGATTTTACATGTCAGTAATTTCAATGAAGCAATTGCTTGAAGCTGGTGTTCACTTCGGTCACCAAACACGCCGCTGGAACCCAAAAATGAAGCGTTACATCTTCACAGAGCGTAACGGAATCTACATCATCGACCTTCAAAAAACAGTTAAGAAGGTTGAAGAAGCTTATAATTTCGTTAAGGAATTAGCTGGAAATGGTGGAACTATGCTTTTTGTTGGTACTAAAAAGCAAGCTCAAGATTCAGTTAAAGAAGAAGCAGAACGTTCTGGAATGTACTTTGTTAACCAACGCTGGTTAGGTGGTACGTTAACAAACTTCGAAACAATCCAAAAGCGTATCAAGCGCCTTAAGGACATCGAAAGAATGCAAGAAGACGGTACTTTTGATGTATTACCTAAGAAAGAAGTTGTTCAGCTTAAGAAAGAGTTAGAACGTCTTGAAAAATTCTTAGGCGGAATTAAAGATATGAAGCAATTACCAGATGCTCTATTCATCATCGACCCTCGTAAAGAGCGTATCGCTGTTGCTGAAGCACATAAATTAAACATCCCAATCGTTGGTATTGTTGATACTAACTGTGATCCGGATGAAATTGATTATGTAATTCCTGCAAACGATGATGCAATCCGCGCTGTTAAATTACTTACAGCTAAAATTGCAGACGCTATTTTAGAAGCAAAACAAGGTGAAGAAACATCTGCTTAATGAGCGAAAGGTGATAAGAGGGATTAGCCTTTTATCACCTTTTTTAAAGAATTATATATTTTCTTGCTGATTAAGTCATAATAGAAACAGACTTATACTGTTTCATTGGAAAAATGAATACATAGTTGTTACATTAAGGAGGAAATCATAATGGCAGTTACTGCACAAATGGTAAAAGAGCTCCGTGAAAAAACCGGAGCAGGTATGATGGATTGTAAAAAGGCACTTACAGAAACAGATGGAGATATGGAGAAAGCAATCGACTATCTTCGTGAAAAAGGTATTGCGAAAGCTGCTAAGAAAGGTGACCGTATCGCTGCTGAAGGTCTAGCTTCTATAGAGGTACAAGGTAATGAGGCAGTTATCTTAGAGGTTAACTCAGAAACAGACTTCGTTGCAAAGAACGAAGGTTTCCAAACACTAGTGAAGGAACTTGCAGCTTATTTACTTGCTAATAAACCTTCATCATTAGAAGAAGCTTTAGAGCAAAAAATGGACAACGGTTCAACAGTTACTGAGCACATTAACTCTGCAATTGCAAAAATTGGAGAAAAACTTTCACTACGTCGTTTTGAAGTAGTAACAAAAGCTGATGACGAAGCATTTGGAGCATATCTACATGCAGGCGGACGTATTGGTGTGTTAGCTGTTTTAGCTGGTACTACAGATGCTGACGTTGCAAAAGATGTTGCTATGCATATTGCAGCTGTTAATCCTAAATATATTTCTCGTGATCAGGTTTCTGCAGAAGAAACTGAGCGTGAGCGTGAAGTATTAACTCAACAAGCATTAAACGAAGGCAAGCCTGAAAATATTGTTGCTAAGATGGTTGAAGGTCGTCTTGGTAAATTCTTCGAAGACATCTGTTTATTAGATCAAAGCTTCGTTAAAAACCCAGATCTTAAAGTTCGTCAATTCGTAGAGTCTAAAGGCGCTACAGTTAAGAGCTTTGTTCGTTACGAAGTAGGAGAAGGTATCGAAAAACGTCAAGATAACTTTGCTGAAGAAGTAATGAGCCAAGTGAAAAAGTAAAAAGAAAACAGGGAACACATTTGTGTTCCCTCTTTTTGAAATGTCTATGTTCATTTTAGTAGTGAGGTAGTACCTTTCAAGAGAGATGGAGGTTTTAAACGATGAGTGGCGCTAAATACAAACGTGTCGTATTAAAGTTAAGTGGTGAAGCATTAGCAGGAGATCAAGGATTTGGAATTAATCCATCTGTTATACAGTCGGTTGCCAAGCAGGTAAAGGAAATTGCTGAACTAAATGTAGAAGTTGCTGTTGTTGTTGGTGGCGGGAACATTTGGAGAGGTAAAATCGGTAGTGAAATGGGAATGGACAGAGCAAATGCGGATTATATGGGGATGTTAGCTACAGTAATGAACTCATTGGCATTACAAGACAGCTTAGAAAATCTGGGCATACAGACTCGTGTCCAAACTTCAATTGAAATGCGTCAAGTTGCTGAACCATACATAAGAAGAAAAGCAATCCGCCACTTAGAAAAGAAGCGTGTTGTAATTTTTGCAGCAGGTACTGGAAATCCATACTTCTCAACTGATACAACAGCAGCGTTACGTGCTGCTGAAATTGAAGCAGATGTGATTTTAATGGCGAAAAACAATGTTGATGGTGTGTACAGTGCAGACCCAACAAAAGATAAAACAGCTGTTAAATATGAAACATTATCGTACTTAGATGTACTTAAAGAGGGATTAGCTGTCATGGATTCAACAGCATCATCCCTATGCATGGATAATGATATTCCATTAATTGTATTTTCTATTATGGAAGAAGGAAATATCAAGCGTGCTGTACTAGGTGAAAATATTGGAACAATTGTGAGGGGGAAATAACCGATGGCCAATGAAACATTAAATCAAGTAAAAGATAAAATGGCTAAAGCAATTCAAGCTTTATCTCGTGAACTTGCAACTGTTAGAGCTGGAAGAGCAAATCCTTCAATTTTAGATAAGGTGACAGTGGATTATTATGGTGCTCCAACACCTTTAAATCAACTTGCTTCTATTAATGTTCCTGAAGCAAGATTGTTAGTTATCCAACCTTATGATAAATCTGTACTTGGAGATATGGAAAAAGCAATCCAAAAAGCTGACTTAGGATTAAATCCTACGAATGACGGATCAATCATTCGAATCTCAATTCCGCCTTTAACTGAAGAGAGACGTCGTGATTTAGTAAAATTAGTTAAGAAATATGCTGAAGAAACGAAGGTTGCTGTACGTAATGTTCGTCGTGATGGCAATGATGATCTCAAAAAACTTGAGAAAAACGGCGAAATCACTGAGGATGAACTACGCAGCCTTACAGAAGATGTACAAAAGCTTACTGATGAATCGATTACTAAAATTGATGCAGTAGCAAAAGAAAAAGAAAAAGAAATCATGGAAGTCTAATCCAATTCAATGTACAATATATTGTAAAAAGACCCTCTAATGTTTACAGGGGGTTTTTTTGTTAATACTGTCTATTAATTGAGTGGTGCTATCTTCATTTCTATTGTAGACTGAGATTAGAGACAAAAGTAGTATTTTTATACTGAACTAGTTATTAATGTATAAAAAATAAACATCGTTTCCGTCAAAATGGCGGAAAATGTGTTTTTCTACTGGGTGATGGAGGACTTTAACATGTTAGGTAAATTTAAATTTTGGAAGGATACGCCTGAAACTGTTTCAGAGGAAGAAATAGTGAAGGGACAAATTCCTAATCACATTGCCATTATCATGGATGGGAATGGAAGATGGGCGAAAAAAAGGTCACTTCCTAGAACCGCTGGTCATCACGAAGGAATGAAGGTTGTTAAAAGAATTACAAAGCTTTCAAGTAGATTAGGTGTTAAGACACTGACTGTTTATGCATTCTCAACTGAGAATTGGAAACGGCCGGAGGATGAAGTTAACTATTTACTAAGGCTCCCCGAGGAATTTATGGGTGCTTTTTTGCCTGAGTTAATAGAAGAAAATGTACAGGTTCGAATTATGGGTAATAAAGATGCCATACCTGCGCATACTCTTAATGCAGTAGAGAAAGCTGTAAGGGAAACAAAAAATAATACCGGTCTTATTCTTAATTTCGCATTAAATTATGGTGGTCGTGCCGAAATCATTCAAGCTGTAAATTCAATTCTTTCTGATTACAAGAGTGATGCTTTAACCCATGAGGTAAATGAAGATATCTTTTCAAAGTATTTAATGAGTGAAGGTTTGCCAGATCCGGACTTATTAATTCGTACAAGTGGAGAAATTAGACTTAGCAATTTTATGCTTTGGCAACTAGCATACACGGAATTTTGGTTTTCTGATGTGTTATGGCCTGATTTCAGGGAAAAACATCTCCTGGAGGCGATACAGGCATTTCAAAAGAGAGGCCGACGTTTTGGTGGCATATAAAAAGGAATGATACGATGAAACAACGAATAATAACAGCAATAATTGCAGCAGCAGTATTTCTACCTATAGTAATCATTGGCGGCATACCCTTTACAGTCTTGGTATATTTAATGGGAGCCATTGCAATTTATGAATTATTACGTATGAAACATATTAACATTACTTCAATACCTGGCATTATTTCTATTTTATTATTATGGATTGTATTAATACCAACTGAATATAATGAACTATTCACTACTATAAATCTTTCGAAGATGGAACTTGTTCTTTTAATTGTATTAATAGTTCTTACATACACGGTAATCTCAAAGAATGACTTTACCTTCGATGATGCAGGTTTAATTATTTTATCTGCACTGTATATTGGTTTTGGGTTTTATTATATGATTGAAATTAGAGCCATACAGTTAGAATACATATTTTATGCGTTTGTTGTAATTTGGACTACCGATTCAGGTGCTTATTTTATTGGCAGAAAGTTTGGGAAACGTAAGCTTTGGCCGGAAATTAGTCCAAATAAGACGGTAGAAGGCTTTTTAGGCGGAATAGGTACTGCTATTCTTTTTGCGTTTGGTTTTAATTTGATTACGGACATGTTTGACTCTTTTATTGCCTTACTTATCGTCACTTTCTTAGTGTCAATTTTTGGACAAATTGGTGACTTAGTAGAGTCGGCACTTAAAAGACACTATAATGTGAAAGATTCAGGAAGACTTCTTCCAGGACACGGAGGAATATTAGACAGATTTGATAGTATGCTCTTCATCCTGCCAATTCTGTACTTCCTTCGAGTAGTAATATAGTTGTTGTAATGATTTAGGGAGTGAGTATGTGAAAAAGATTAGTTTATTAGGAGCAACAGGCTCAATTGGTCAACAAACGCTTGAGGTTATTGAACAGCACCCTGAGCAATTAGTGCTTGTTGCTATGTCTATAGGAGAAAATATTGAATTAGGAAGAAAAATTATTCAAAAGTTTTCTCCAAAGCTAGTGTCAGTTAAGACTAAAGATACAATGGAAACTTTTAAAAGTGAATTTCCAAGTGATATCACTTTTGTATATGGTGACGAAGGATTAATTGAGGTAGCAACATATAAAGATGCTTCAGTACTTTTAAATGCTGTTGTAGGTAGTGTAGGTTTATTTCCTACCATCCGCGCAATTGAAGCAAAAAAAACAATTGCACTAGCAAATAAGGAAACCCTAGTAACCGCAGGACATTTAGTAATGGAAGCAGCTAAAAAGCATGGTGTCTCGATCTTACCTGTAGATAGTGAACATTCTGCTATTTTTCAATGTCTTCAGGGAGAATATGAAAAAAATATTGAAAAAATAATACTTACTGCTTCAGGTGGTAGTTTCAGAGATAAAACACGTGAAGAGTTAAAAGATGTTACTGTTGCAGATGCATTAAATCATCCTAACTGGTCAATGGGGGCAAAAATAACAATTGATTCCGCTACCATGATGAATAAAGGTCTAGAGGTAATCGAAGCTCATTGGTTATTTAATCTACCTTACGAAAAAATTGAAGTTTTATTACATAAGGAAAGTATTATCCATTCAATGGTTGAGTTTCATGATGGCAGTATAATTGCTCAACTTGGAACACCAGATATGAAGGTACCTATCCAATATGCCTTCTCATATCCTGACCGATTACCAATGCCTAAATCAAAGGAACGTTTAAAACTATGGGAAATAGGTAAACTTCACTTTTCAAAGCTTGATTTTGATCGCTTTACTTGCTTAGGATTTGCTTATCACGCTGGAAGAGTTGGTGGTACCTTACCAACTGTTCTGAACGCAGCAAATGAGGAAGCTGTTGCTGGATTCTTGCAGGGAAGAATATCATTTCTAGAAATTGAAGAAGTAATAGAGGACGCCTTGGAAAAACATGAGGTTATTAAGAATCCTGGTCTTGAAACAATACATCAGGTAGATCAAGAAACAAGATTTTATGTACAAACCTTATTGGCTAAAAAATAATTGGGGATTGAGATAGGGGATATACGGCTAGCTCCAGCGCTTAGCCAGTTTTCCTTCCTGGATAATATTCTTCGAGTATCTTGCGCAAAAGCTTTGCTTTTAAGCAGCTCGAGGTCGCTTCACCCCTCCTGCGGCGGCAACACTAAGGAATGCTACGTGAGCATAAGCCTCGCAGAAAAAATGCTTCAGCATTTTTTAGAGCCTCCTCGTAGGGGTTCCGACGCACAGGACGTGCTAGTGCCGGCGTTGCCACAGGACGTGGCGGTTTTTAGCCGGCCAACGCTTGTCGGACTTGCACAGGATGTGCTGATGTCGGTGTTCGCCACAGGATGTGGCGGTTTTTAGGCGACGTTCCTCTATAAGGCGCTTGCTTTTGAACATACCATAGTTCAATCTAACAAAAGGTGGTTAAACATGTGGAAACTGTGATAGCCTTTATCATTATATTTGGTGCACTTGTATTTGTTCATGAATTAGGACATCTTCTCTTGGCAAAGAGGGCAGGCATTTTATGTCGAGAATTTGCAATTGGTATGGGGCCAAAGGTTTTTACCTTTACTAAAAATGAAACTCTATACACCATTCGTCTCTTACCTATCGGTGGATATGTGAGGATGGCTGGGGAAGATCCTGAAATGATAGAAATTAAACCCGGTCATAACGTTGGCCTTCTATTTGACCGTACCGGCAAAGTAAATAAGCTTGTTCTAAATAATAAGGATAAATATCCAGATTTAAGAGTAATTGAAGTTGAGGAAGCTGATTTAGAACATAACCTATATATTTCTGGTTATGAAGATGGCGATGACGAAGTACTACGAAAATTTGAAATTAGTGAGAAAGCATTTTTTGTGATTGACGGGCAGGAAACTCAAATTGCACCGTACAATCGTCAATTTGCCTCTAAAACATTAATGCAAAGAACTTTAGCTATAGCTGCAGGACCAGCGATGAATTTTATCTTGGCTTTTTTCATTTTACTAGCATTAGGGTTGCTTCAGGGGACTCCTATTGATGAGCCGATTCTAGGAACATTAACTGAGGATGGCGCTGCATATGAGTCAGGGTTGAAAGAAGGAGACGTTGTAAAAGAAATTGAGGAACAACCAGTTTCTACATGGAAAGAAATTGTTACGATTATCCGTGCTCATCCTGAGGAAGAAATTCTTTTTACTGTTGAAAGACAAGGAGATTTGCTTGAGATTCCTGTAACACCAAAGGCTCAACAGGTTGAAGATGAAACGATTGGTATTGTAGGTGTTTATGGTCCCGTAGAAAAATCTGTTCTACCTTCACTTAAATATGGTGTCATGGAGACATTCCTTTGGACAAAAGAAATACTAACGGGTCTTGGGAAATTAGTAACCGGACAATTTTCAATAGATATGTTATCAGGTCCTGTTGGTATATATGTATCAACTGATACAGTTGTCCAGTCAGGAATCTTTTATGTGATGAAATGGGCAGCCATTTTAAGTATTAATCTAGGTATTGTAAATTTATTACCTCTTCCAGCGCTGGACGGTGGAAGATTAGTATTCTTCGCAGTTGAAGCAGTACGAGGAAAACCGATTGATAAGCAAAAAGAAGGAATGGTTCATTTTATAGGATTTGCTTTGTTAATGCTATTAATGTTAGTTGTTACCTGGAATGATATACAACGATTTTTTCTATAAATAATATTTGAGGGGTTAGTTCCAAACTAACCCTTTAAATTTGTAATTGGAAATTTAATGTAAGAGGTGCAGAATATGAAACAAAGTCAGATATCTGAACTTAAAGACGTGATAGTAAGTCCTGAGGTCAAAAGTAATCAACTTCCCTATGAGATTCACATAATCCCTTTTGATATTGAGGAAGACGAACAAATAATACTTTCTGAATCTCTGTACCTTGCACTCCAAGAAAGTGGTTACCATGTTTTACTTGATGACCGTGCAGTACGTCCAGAAATAAAATTTGCAGATGCTGATTTGATTGGATTACCATTATGTATTACAGTCGGAAAGCGTGCTAGCGAAGGGATTCTAGAGGTAAAAGTAAGACATACAGGGGAAACATTGGAAGAAAATATTGAAAATCTTGTCGAGACAATTGCTAAATATGTAGTAAAATAGGAATAGAGACTTTTAGGGTACCTCAAAGCTTGAGGTACTTTATTTATTCTGTTTGAAGAGGGGGAACGAGGATGGGAGAACTTACATCACAACAAAAAGAACGTTTTACGGTTCTTCTCCAACAGATTGGTTTAACAGAAGACGCAGTGATGAACCATTTTGAAAATGCTGGAATTGAAAAGTTGACAATAGATAAAGAGAATAAAGCATGGCATTTTTATTTTTCATTAGGAAAAATCCTTCCGCCAGATGTGTTCCAATTATTTTCTACCCAACTACGTAGCAAGTTTTCACATATTGCGCTAGTGAGTTTTTCGCTTCAAGTTCAGTCCGCACAGGTAACCGAAGAAATAGTACAAGCGTATTGGTCTCTTTGCCTACAGGAGTTAGATGGTATTTCACCTCCAATATTGTCCTTGCTACACAATCAAATACCTTCGGTACAAGGAGTAAAGCTTCAACTCAAAACGAGAAATGAAACTGAATCCATCACTATTAAGAAGAAATATGGACAAATGCTAACAAACGTTTATCAGGCATTTGGATTCCCAATGTTTCAAATTGATACTGTTGTTGAAGCTTCAAATGATGAATATCAGAAGTTTTTAGAGCAAAAACAACAGGAAGATCAGGAAAAAGCATTATTAGCCGTTGCAGACATGCAGAAGAAGGATAAGGAAAAAGACCAAGGAAATGTTGCTAGTGGTCCTATTACAATTGGGTATACGATTAAAGATGATGAAGACTTTAAAGAGATATGCTCTATTCAGGATGAAGAACGTAGAATTGCTATCCAAGGGTATGTTTTCTTTTCAGAAACAAAAGAACTTCGAAGCGGTAGAACTCTTTTAACGTTCAAGATTACAGATTACACAGATTCAATCTTAGTAAAAGTATTTTCACGTGATAAAGAGGACGTTCATCTTTTACAAGCTATTAAAAAAGGAATGTGGCTTCGAGTTAGAGGAAGTATTCAAAATGATACATTTGTTCGAGACCTTGTTATGATGGCAAATGATATTAATGAAATCCAGCCTAAGAATGAGCGAAGAGATACTGCTCCTGAAGGCGAGAAACGTGTGGAACTGCATTTGCACTCACCGATGAGTCAAATGGATGCTGTCACCTCTGTTAGTAAATACGTAGAACAAGCTAAAAAGTGGGGGCATTCTGCGATTGCCCTAACTGATCATGCTGTTGCGCAATCTTTTCCGGAAGCATATTCAGCAGGGAAAAAGAATGGGGTAAAAATACTCTTCGGTCTGGAAGCAAACCTTGTAGATGATGGAGTTCCAATAGCCTACAATGAACAAAACCGAAACTTAAGTGAAGATACGTATGTTGTTTTTGACGTAGAAACTACTGGTTTATCAGCTGTATATAATACAATTATTGAGTTAGCTGCAGTGAAAGTGCGAAATGGCGAGATTGTGGATAGATTCGAAGCCTTTGCTAATCCACATCATCCACTTAGCGCTACTACTATTGAATTAACTGGAATAACGGATGATATGGTTAATACTGCTCCTGAAATTGAAGAAGTACTTTCCGATTTTAAAACTTGGGCAGAAGACGCCATATTTGTCGCGCATAATGCAAGTTTCGATATGGGTTTCTTAAATGTGGGTTATAAAAAAGCTGGATTTGAGCAAGCAACAAATCCAGTAATTGATACATTGGAATTAGCAAGATTCTTATATCCCGAACTAAAGAACCACCGCTTAAATACATTGTGTAAAAAGTTCGATATAGAATTAACGCAACACCATCGTGCAATTTATGACGCTGAAGCAACTGGTTATCTAGCTCTAAAGCTACTAAAGGATGCTGCTGAAAAAGGAATTGAATTTCATAACCAGTTAAATAACTATATGGGTCAAGGCGATGCGTTTAAACGGTCAAGACCATATCATGTAACATTGTTAGCTCAAGATGAAACAGGTTTAAAGAACCTTTTTAAACTGATTTCAATATCACATCTACACTATTTCTATCGTGTTCCACGTATACCTCGTTCACAGCTTATTAAGCACAGAGAAGGTATCTTAGTTGGTTCTGCCTGTGATAAGGGTGAAGTATTTGAAGGGATGATGCAAAAGTCTCCTGAGGAAGTAGAAAGTATTGCACATTTCTATGATTATCTTGAGATTCAACCTCCTTCAAACTATAGACACCTGCTTGAGCTAGAATTAGTGCAGAATGAACGAGAGCTGAAAGATATTATCAAGAATATTGTGGCACTTGGTGAAAAACTAAGCATCCCAGTAGTGGCTACTGGTAATGTGCATTATCTTAATCCAGAGGACCATATATATCGCAAAATATTAGTTAAGTCTCAAGGAGGAGCGAATCCTTTAAATCGACATACTCTTCCTGAGGTACATTTTAGGACAACCAATGAAATGTTAGATTGCTTCTCTTTCTTAGATAAAGAGAAAGCAAAAGAAGTGGTTGTCCATAATACACATAAAATTGCGGATATGATTGGGGATGTTAAACCAATCAAAGACGATTTGTATACGCCAAAAATTGACGGCGCAGAAGATGAAATGAGAGATATGAGTTATAAAATGGCGCGAAGTATATATGGAGAAAACCTGCCAGAGATTGTAGAAGCTAGGCTAGAAAAAGAGCTGAAAAGTATCATCGGCCATGGTTTTGCTGTTATTTACTTGATCTCTCATAAGCTTGTGAAAAAATCACTGGATGATGGTTATCTAGTAGGTTCACGGGGATCTGTAGGTTCCTCATTAGTAGCTACTATGACAGAAATTACGGAAGTGAATCCATTACCACCTCATTATGTATGTCCAGATTGTAAGAATTCAGAGTTCTTCAATGATGGTTCTGTAGGTTCTGGTTTTGATCTTCCTGACAAGGATTGTCCTGTATGTGGTGCAAAATATAAAAAAGACGGCCATGATATACCGTTTGAAACCTTCCTTGGTTTTAAAGGAGATAAGGTACCTGATATTGACTTAAACTTCTCAGGGGAATATCAACCACGTGCTCATAATTACACGAAGGTACTTTTCGGAGAAGACTACGTGTATCGTGCAGGAACAATTGGTACAGTAGCTGAGAAGACAGCTTATGGGTATGTAAAGGGTTATGCAAATGATAATAACCTTATATTTAGAGGTGCTGAAACGGATCGGTTAGTTGCTGGTTGTACAGGGGTAAAGAGAACTACTGGTCAGCATCCAGGGGGAATCATCGTAGTGCCTGATTATATGGATATTTTTGATTTTACGCCTATCCAGTACCCTGCTGACGATTCAAACTCAGAATGGAAAACAACGCATTTTGATTTCCATTCCATTCACGATAACTTACTAAAGCTCGATATCCTCGGACATGACGACCCAACCGTTATCCGTATGCTTCAAGACTTAAGTGGAATTGACCCTAAGACAATACCTACGGATGACCCAGAGGTAATGAAAATATTTAGTGGGACCGAATCACTCGGAGTTACACAAGAGCAAATTATGTGTAAAACTGGAACGTTAGGTATTCCAGAATTCGGTACAAAATTCGTAAGACAAATGCTTGAAGATACAAAGCCAACTACATTTTCTGAATTAGTACAGATTTCGGGATTATCACATGGAACAGACGTGTGGTTAGGCAATGCCCAAGAGCTAATCCATAATAATATTTGTACATTAAGTGAGGTTATCGGTTGTCGTGACGATATAATGGTCTACTTAATATATAAAGGCTTAGATCCATCTTTAGCGTTTAAAATTATGGAATCCGTTCGTAAGGGTAAAGGTCTAACTGATGAATTTATTGAAGAAATGAAAAAAAATGATGTACCTAATTGGTATATCGATTCTTGTTTAAAAATAAAATATATGTTCCCGAAAGCCCATGCTGCTGCATACGTACTAATGGCTGTCAGGATTGCGTATTTTAAGGTTCACTTACCATTACTTTATTATGCTGCCTATTTCACAGTACGTGCTGATGATTTCGATATTGATGCAATGGTTCGTGGCTCATCAACAATTAAAGCTCGTATGGAAGAAATTAATGCAAAAGGTTTGGATGCTTCACCAAAGGAGAAAAACCTTTTAACAGTTCTTGAATTAGCTTTAGAAATGTCTAAAAGAGGATTTTCCTTCCAAAAGGTAGACTTATATCGTTCAAGCGCTACTGAATTCATAATAGATGGGGATTCATTAATTCCACCATTTAATTCAATTCCAGGTTTAGGTACCAATGCTGCCCTAAACATTGTGAATGCGCGCGAACAAGGTGAATTTTTATCAAAAGAAGATCTGCAGCGAAGAGGTAAGGTTTCAAAAACAATCTTGGAGTATTTAGATAACCATGGTTGTTTAACTTCCTTACCAGAACAAAATCAGTTATCTTTGTTTTAATTTTTCGGTTGGACGTATCTGCTTAATTTTTGCTGTTCATTTAGATGTGCTTTACCGACATGTCATTTCATAAGTTGCATAAAAATAGCGATTATGTTATAGTTTTTATGGAAATGCTATGTATATTAATGGTAAAAGAGTGGGGCTTCCTCACTCTTTATTATTTGGCTGAGGCTAAACATGGTATAAGCTTAGATTTAGATGGAACGTTTTCTATATTTTCCAACTGCCTCCCTGCTAATATAGCAGGGTGTTTTTACACCACTTAGGAAATAATAAAGCGTAAGACAATTCCTTATGAAGTAAGGAGGAAGAACATGAGTAAGAAGGTAACACAAACTGTTGAAGAATTGGTGATACCTATACTATCAGATTTGCAAATGGAGCTAGTGGATGTTGAATATGTAAAAGAAGGTAAAGACTGGTTTCTTCGCGTATTTATTGACTCCGACAAAGGTGTTGATATCGAAGACTGTGGGACAGTTAGTGAAAAGTTAAGCGAAAAGCTTGATGAAATTGACCCTATTCCTTATAACTATTTTCTTGAGGTATCATCTCCAGGTGCAGAGCGTCCATTAAAAAAAGAAAGTGATTTCCATAAGGCAATTGGAAAGCAGGTATATGTTAAAACTTACGAACCAATTGAAGGGACAAAGATATTCGAAGGAGAACTTTCTTCTTTTGATGGAAACACTGTAATCATTACTGTTACGGTAAAAACACGGAAAAAGACAATTGAAATTCCGTACGAAAAAGTTGCAAGTGCAAGACTAGCTGTTACATTCCATTAAAAAAGCTTTTTGAATGATAAGGGGGATTAGAAATCAAATGAGTAGTGAACTATTGGATGCCTTAACATTGCTCGAGAAAGAAAAAGGCATTAGTAAAGATGTCATAATAGAGGCAATAGAAGCAGCACTGATTTCTGCATATAAACGTAACTTCAATCAAGCTCAAAACGTTAGGGTTGATTTAAACTTAGCAAATGGTTCTATGCGTGTTTTTGCCAGAAAAGATGTGGTGGACGAAGTTTTTGATCCACGCTTAGAAATTTCAGTAGATGAAGCAAGAACCCTCAACCCAAATTATCAGGTTGATGATGTAGTCGAAATAGAAGTTACACCAAAGGATTTTGGTCGTATCGCTGCCCAGACAGCTAAGCAGGTTGTTACTCAACGTGTTCGTGAAGCGGAAAGAGGCGTTATATACTCTGAGTTTATTGACCGTGAAGAGGATATCATGACAGGAATCGTTCAAAGACTAGATTCTAAATTTATTTATGTTGGTTTAGGTAAAATTGAAGCGTTACTTCCTGTTAATGAGCAAATGCCAAATGAACGGTATAAGCCTCATGACCGTATTAAGGTTTACATAACAAAAGTTGAAAGAACAACCAAGGGACCTCAAATTTTTGTTTCGAGAACACATCCAGGGCTATTAAAACGTCTTTTTGAAATAGAGGTACCTGAGATCTATGATGGAACTGTTGAAATTAAATCAGTTGCACGTGAAGCTGGCGATCGTTCAAAAATTTCCGTTCATTCAGAAAACCCAGAGGTTGACCCTGTAGGTTCTTGTGTAGGGCCAAAAGGACAACGCGTCCAAGCCATCGTTAATGAATTGAAGGGTGAAAAAATTGACATTGTAAAATGGTCAGATGATCCTGTTATTTTTGTTGCAAATGCCTTAAGTCCATCTAAGGTGTTGGATGTAATTGTAAATGAAGAGGATAAGGCAACCACTGTAGTAGTTCCAGATTACCAATTATCTCTTGCAATTGGTAAACGGGGACAGAATGCTCGCTTAGCAGCTAAGCTTACTGGTTGGAAAATTGATATTAAAAGTCAAACAGAAGCAGAGCAAGTAGGTATTTATCCTAGAGATGGATTTGCATTATTTGATGATCAGCAAGATGAACAAGAGGATGAAGCATTCGATTTACATTCTGAAGAAATCGAGTGAGGTGATAGCAAATGGTAGGTAATAAAAAAATACCATTACGTAAGTGTATAGCTAGTGGTGAAATGAAGTCGAAGAAAGAACTTGTTAGAATTGTTCGTTCTAAGGAGGGTGAGGTTTCAATAGACCTTACTGGTAAAAAATCTGGACGGGGTGCATATCTAAGCAGGGATAAGGATTGCATTTTACTAGCAAAGAAGAAGAACATTCTTGCAAATCAACTGAAGTGTGCAATAGATGATACAATATACGATGAACTACTTCAATTGGTAGATAAGGAGAAACATTCGTAAAATGAATAAAAACGGATGGATATCGTTATTAGGTCTTGCCAATCGAGCAAGAAAGGTTATTTCAGGTGAAGAACTCGTAGTTAAGGAAATCCGAAATGGAACTGCGAAGTTAGTATTAATATCTGAAGATGCATCAGCAAACACTCTAAAAAAAATTACTGATAAAAGCACGTATTATAAAGTTCAACTGCGTTCTGTCAGCGATAGATTTACATTAGGGCATGCAATTGGAAAAGATGCCAGAGTAGTTGTCGCAATAACAGATAGTGGGTTTGCAAAAAAAATCAGTCACTTGCTCGATTAACTTATTTGGGGGTGAACATATGAGTAGAATGCGTGTATACGAATATGCGAAAAAACAAAATATCTCAAGCAAAGAAGTTATTACAAAGCTAAAAGAGATGGACATCGAGGTTAAAAATCATATGGCAACAATTGAGGGAGATATTTTGAAAAAATTAGATCAATCATTTACTAAAAAGGCTGAACCAGTTAAGACAGCTAAAGAACAAAATACTAACAGTAACTCGAAAGCAGTAGCTGTGGATACTGTAGATACAAATGCAGTTGAGAAAAAAGAGGTTAAGAAAAAGCCGGTTCCTCCTAAAAACCGTGACGGAAAGAAAACGGAAAATCCAGGACAGAAGAAGGCGGCATTCCAACCAAGAGACAGAAAGAATAACAAGAACAAACAAAAAGGGAATAACCGACCTAATAACCAGCAGCAACCAGTTCAGCCAAAGCCTGAGAAAAAGCTCCCTGAAAAGATTACCTTTATCGGGTCACTTTCAGTTGGTGAGTTGGCGAAAAAACTTGGTAAGGAACCGTCTGAAATTATTAAAAAGCTGTTTATGCTAGGTGTAATGGCTACAATTAACCAAGAATTAGATAAGGATTCTATTGAACTAATATGTTCTGATTACGGTGTAGAAGTTGAAGAGGAAATCGTATTTGAAGTTACAGAATTTGAACAATATGTTGAAGAAGATAGTGAGAAAGACCTTGTTGAGAGACCATCTATTGTTACAATTATGGGACATGTAGACCATGGTAAAACAACTCTCTTAGATTCTATACGTCATACGAAGGTTACCGCTGGAGAAGCGGGAGGTATTACGCAACATATCGGTGCGTACCAAGTAACAGACAAGGGGAAAAAAATAACCTTCCTAGATACACCAGGACATGCTGCGTTCACGACAATGCGTGCTCGTGGAGCTCAAGTTACGGACATTACAGTACTAGTAGTGGCTGCAGATGATGGTGTTATGCCGCAGACAGTGGAAGCTATCAATCATGCTAAAGCTGCTGAAGTACCAATTATTGTTGCAGTGAATAAGATGGATAAACCAACTGCAAACCCAGACAGAGTTATGCAAGAATTAACTGAGCACGGGCTTATCCCAGAGGCATGGGGCGGAGAAACTATTTTTGTTCCTCTATCAGCTTTAACAGGAGAGGGAATCGATGAATTACTAGAAATGATTCTTCTTGTTGGTGAGGTTGAAGAATACAAGGCAAATCCTAAGAGAAGAGCAACAGGTACTGTTATTGAGGCTCAGCTTGATAAAGGTAGAGGTTCTGTAGCAACGTTACTAGTTCAAAATGGAACGCTTCGTGTAGGTGATCCTATTGTAGTAGGTAATACATTTGGCCGTGTACGTGCTATGGTGAATGATCTTGGTCGCAGAGTAAAAGAAGCTGGTCCATCAACTCCAGTTGAAATTACAGGTTTAAATGATGTTCCACTAGCTGGAGACCAATTCGTTGTTTTTGAGGACGAGAAGAAAGCACGACAAGTCGGTGAAGCAAGAGCTCAAAAACAATTAGTTGAGCAACGTGGGGATAAAGCTAAGGTTAGCCTTGAAGATTTATTTGAACAAATTAAACAAGGTGAAATGAAAGAAATCAATTTAATAGTAAAAGCTGATGTTCAAGGGTCGGTTGAGGCACTTGCAGCTTCATTACAAAAAATTGATGTTGAAGGCGTTAAGGTTAAAATCATCCACACTGGTGTAGGGGCTATTACAGAATCTGATATAACACTAGCATCAGCATCAAATGCAATCGTTATTGGTTTTAACGTTCGCCCGGATGTTAATGCGAAGCGTGTAGCAGAAGCTGAGGATATTGATATTCGACTACACAGAATTATTTATAAAGTTATTGAAGAAATTGAAAGTGCAATGAAGGGTATGCTTGATCCTGAGTTTGAAGAAAAAGTTATTGGGCAAGCAGAAGTTCGTACAACCTTCAAAGTATCTAAAATTGGAACGATTGCTGGTTCTTATGTAACTGATGGTAAAATTACTCGCGATAGTGGAGTAAGACTTATTCGTGATGGTGTTGTAATCTTTGAAGGTGAGATTGATACACTTAAGCGTTTCAAGGATGATGTGAAGGAAGTTGCACAAAACTATGAATGTGGTATAACAATTGCTAAATTTAACGATATTAAAGAAGGAGATATCATTGAAGCTTTCGTAATGCAAGAAGTTGATCGTAAGTGATCGGCTACGTAGAATGCGAATGCATCATATATGATTCCAATTCTTTAAAAGCGAAACGAGCAGTTTTACAAAGTGTAATAACTCGACTTAAGCAAAAGTTTAACATTTCTGTTGCTGAGGTAGATCATCAGGATACCTGGCAAAGAACTAAACTTGCAATCGCTACAGTATCGTCTAGTCGCAGGCAATCTGAGCTCGAATTACAGAATGCATTAAAGTTCATTGACTCGTTTCCAGAGCTTGATAGAACGGTAACAGAGTTTGAATGGCTGTAAAAAATGTGCAAGTGCCTTGTAAAGAAATAGGTTATACGTCCCGTATGAATTGTCAGTTCTTCTGAAACAGCTAAGGATCAATATTCGTTGGTTTTGTTTTGTGAAGAATTGCCACTAAAGCGGGAGTATAGTTACTCGAGTTTCTAGGCGCTGAATTGGACACGTTGCAAAACGAGGTGAATGATAAATGAGTTTACGACCAAATCGTGTAGGCGAACAGATGAAAAAGGAACTGGGAGACATCATTGGACGAAAAATCAAAGATCCTCGTATAGGATTTGTGACCGTCACTGATGTTCAAGTTACAGGAGACCTACAACAAGCAAAGGTTTTTATATCGGTTCTCGGTGATGAAGAACAAAGGCAAAATACGCTAAAAGGTCTAGCAAAGGCTAAGGGATTTATTCGCTCAGAAATAGGTCAGCGTATAAGACTTCGTAAAACACCAGAAATTCAATTTGAGTTTGACGAATCAATTGACTACGGTAACCGTATTGAAACACTCATTCATGAAATTAATAAACAATCAAGCCAAGATTGAAAGAGAGGATAGACTATTATAGTCTATCCCTTTTTTTCAGTCATGCTGTTATGGAAGTATAGTTTTCTCTTTAGTACGTATATGTTTTGAAGTTTATCTAATAGGAGATGGTTTTAGTGGAAGGTATCTTACTACTTAACAAACCAAAAGGGTTAACATCACACGATTGTGTATTTAAGGTAAGAAAGTTATTGAAAATGAAAAGGGTAGGCCACACTGGAACACTTGATCCCGATGTAACAGGCGTTTTACCGATTTGTCTGGGTAGAGCTACAAAAATTGTAGAATACATTACTGCAACTAATAAAACGTATGTTGGAGAAGTGACACTAGGTTTTTCAACAACTACAGAGGATGCGTCAGGAGAAAAGGTTGAAGAAAAAAAGGTTGATCGGATTATTTCACCTGAAGAAGTCAAAAAGGTATTTGCCTCTTTAACCGGGGAGATTACCCAAACACCACCAATGTTCTCTGCGGTTAAGGTTAATGGAAAAAGACTATATGAATATGCTCGAAAAGGGATTGAAGTTGAACGTCCTTCTAGAAAAATATACATACACGAATTAGAACTAATCAACGAAATAGCACAAAACGATGATACAGTTAGCTTCCGCTTTAAAGTAACTTGTAGTAAAGGTACATACATTCGGACGTTAGCTGTTCAAATTGGTGAACAACTCGGTTTTCCAGCTCACATGTCAGATTTAATGAGGACTTCTTCCGGACAATTTACAATTGAACAATGCCTTTCACTTTCAGAAATAGAAGAAAAGGTATATAACGGTACGATTCAGAATTCGCTTTTTTCAGTTGAAGCAGCTTTATCTCATTTGCCGAAACTTATGATTAATGATAAAGTAGCAGAGAAAGTAAAAAATGGGGCTGTATTGCCGCAACCAGAAGAATTGGATAATTTTCCTATTGGTGAACCAATTGCTATGGTCAATAATAGGGGAGAAATCCTAGCAATATATCAAAGACACCCCGAAAAAAATCAATTAATTAAGCCTATTAAAGTACTTCTGAATAATCAAGTATAACTTCATTCAGACAAGATAAGCTTTCACCGTGGTTATTCCAAATATTGTAACACTAACAACCATAGTGGCTTGAAAAAAATAATAGGTCATCCAAGTTAGAAAAGGTGAAGAAGTAGTGAAGACGATTCGTATCTCACATCCACATACGTTCAATCAAGCTAAATTACCACCAACCGTTTTAGCATTAGGCTACTTTGATGGTGTACACCTAGGTCATCAAAAGGTTGTAAAAACTGCTTTGGCTAAAGCGAAGGAAATGGGAATTACATGCTCTGTTATGACATTTGATCCACATCCTTCTGTTGTTCTTGGAAAAGATGTGGAACTAGTAGAATATATTACTCCTTTATTTGAAAAAGAAGAATTATTTAAGGAAATGAATGTAGATTTCCTATATATTGTGCATTTCACTAAAGAATTTGCGAGTCTCTTTCCACAACAGTTTGTTGATGACTACATTATTGGGCTTAATGTACAACATGTTGTTGCAGGTTTCGATTTCACTTATGGTCGACTTGGAAAAGGAACAATGGAAACACTCCCATTTCACTCAAGAGAAAAGTTTACACAAACAACGGTAGAAAAGTTAGCCAATGATAATGAGAAAATCAGTTCAACATTAATCCGACGCTTAATTGGTGAAGGAAAGGTCTCAGAGGTTACAAAACTTTTAGGGAGATATTATACCATTCAAGGATTTGTAGTTGATGGAGAGAAAAGAGGAAGAACGATTGGATTTCCAACTGCAAATATAAGAACAACTGAGAATTTTATTATTCCTAAAATGGGAGTTTATGCTGTTAGGATAAAGGTAAACTCAAAATGGTATAATGGGGTATGTAATGTTGGTGTAAAACCAACTTTCCATGACAATAAAACAGTGCCTTCAATTGAAGTACATCTTTTTGACTTTAGCGAGGATATTTACAAAGAAAATGTAATCGTTGAATGGCATAAAAGAATCCGTTCTGAACAGAAGTTTCCTTCCATTGATGAATTGATAAAACAAATTGGTAAGGATAAAGTAGAAGCCCAAGAATACTTTGAAAAATTATATGAAGATACTTGCTTTTTATGATAAAAAGATGTATTCTAGTAAAGTATGAATTAGAACCATTGCTTGGCAGATCGAATCACCAACGTCTGCTCGGTAATCGGGGATTATCTATTAGGAGGTGAATAGGATGGCTATCACACAAGAGCGCAAGAATGAAATTATCAGCGAGTACAAAACACACGAAAATGACACTGGTTCGCCAGAGGTTCAAATCGCTGTCCTAACTGAGCAAATTAACAAGTTGAATGATCACTTACGTACACACAAGAAAGATCATCATTCACGTCGTGGTCTATTAAAGATGGTTGGTAAACGTCGTAATTTACTAACTTATCTTCGTAATAAAGACGTAACTCGTTACCGTGAATTAATCAACAAGCTTGGTCTACGTCGATAATCTACAGAAAGCGGGAGAATTCCCGCTTTTTTATTAGGTTAAAAATCGAGGGATATTTTACCTAGATTACTATTATTTATTAGAAAAGTTGCAGTTGAGTAACGCAACTTTGGCGAGGACCAGATATTTTCTTTATAAGAATTATGAAAACAGGGCCCTAAAATGAAAAGTATGAAGGATCTGAAAGATCTAATGTTTTCATTCCTTTAAACAATATTCACTTTACATATTTCGCTAGGATTGATATGTTCTAATAAAATAGTCAATACTACTAATACATATATTACTATACAATCAAACATACTTAAATGTAGATATAGAGAGGGGTACTATTATTATGGATCAAGGAAAGCGTGTCTTCTCCATGGAATGGGCTGGCCGTCAACTTACCGTTGAAATTGGACAATTAGCCAAGCAAGCAAATGGTGCTGTATTAATACGATATGGAGAAACAGCAGTTTTAAGTACAGCTACAGCATCAAAGGAACCAAAGCCATTAGACTTTTTTCCGTTAACAGTAAACTATGAAGAAAGATTATATGCTGTTGGGAAAATACCAGGTGGTTTTATAAAACGTGAAGGAAGACCAAGCGAAAAAGCAATACTTGCAAGTCGTTTGATCGACAGACCAATCCGTCCGTTATTTGCTGATGGATTTAGAAATGAAGTACAAGTTATCAGTATAGTTATGAGTGTTGACCAAGATTGTTCTTCTGAAATGGCAGCCATGTTTGGTTCATCACTGGCACTTTCAGTTTCAGATATTCCATTTGAGGGTCCAATTGCAGGTGTTACTGTCGGAAGAGTAGATAATCAATTTATTATTAATCCTTCTGTTCAGCAAATGGAGAAAAGTGATATTCACTTAGTCGTTGCTGGTACGAAAGATGCTATTAATATGGTTGAGGCTGGTGCTGAAGAAGTACCAGAAGAAACTATGCTGGAAGCAATTATGTTTGGGCATGAAGAAATTAAACGCTTAATTGCATTCCAGGAAGAAATTGTGGCCGAAGTCGGTAAAGAAAAACTGGAAATTGTACTTTATGAGTTAGATGCCGATATCGAAAAAAATATCCGCAGTAAAGCTGAAAGTGATATTAATAAGGCTGTACAAGTAGCTGAGAAGCATGCGAGAGAAGAAGCTATTAATGAAGTGAAAGCAGCTATTATTGCTGAATATACAGAGCAAGAAGCAGATGACGCTACTCTTAAACAGGTTAAAGAAATTTTAAGTAAGCTTGTAAAAGAGGAAGTTAGAAGATTAATAACTGTTGAAAAAGTTCGCCCAGATGGTAGAAGCATTGATGAAATACGACCACTTTCATCAGAGGTTGGTATTTTACCTAGAACACATGGTTCTGGCTTGTTTACACGTGGACAAACTCAGGCATTAAGCATTTGTACTCTCGGAGCTTTAGGTGATGTACAAATCTTAGACGGTTTAGGAATTGAGGAATCAAAACGTTTTATGCACCACTATAATTTCCCACAATTTAGTGTCGGTGAAACTGGACCTATGAGAGGGCCAGGTCGTCGTGAAATTGGACATGGTGCTCTTGGTGAAAGAGCTTTAGAACCAATTATTCCATCTGAAAAGGACTTTCCTTATACAATCCGTTTAGTCTCTGAAGTATTAGAATCAAATGGTTCTACATCACAGGCAAGTATTTGTGCAAGCACACTAGCAATGATGGATGCAGGTGTACCTATTAAAGCTCCTGTTGCAGGTATTGCTATGGGACTGGTTAAATCAGGTGAGCATTATACAGTATTAACTGATATTCAAGGAATGGAAGACCATTTAGGAGACATGGACTTTAAGGTTGCAGGTACTTCTAAAGGTGTAACAGCTTTACAAATGGATATTAAGATTGAAGGACTTTCTCGTGAAATCCTTGAAGAAGCATTACAACAAGCTAAAAAGGGTAGAATGCAAATCCTTGAATCAATGTTAAGCACTCTTACAACTCCGAGAGAAGAGCTGTCTAAATACGCTCCGAAGATATTAACAATGAAAATTAATCCTGATAAAATCCGGGATGTTATTGGACCTAGTGGGAAACAAATCAATAAGATTATTGACGAAACAGGTGTGAAAATCGATATTGAACAGGATGGAACTGTCTTTATCTCTTCAATTGACCAGCAAATGAACGAAAAAGCTAAAAAAATCATTGAAGATATCGTTCGTGAAGTTGAAGTTGGTCAAATGTACCTTGGTAAAGTTAAGCGTATTGAAAAATTTGGTGCGTTTGTTGAAATATTTAGTGGTAAAGATGGACTCGTACACATTTCTGAACTTGCTGAGGAACGAGTTGGCAAAGTTGAGGACGTTGTTTCAATCGGTGACGAACTTTTAGTTAAAGTTACTGAAATTGATAAACAAGGTCGAGTTAATCTATCCAGAAAAGCTGTATTACGTGAAGAAAAAGAAAAGCAGCAACAACAGCAATAAAGAACACTTCAATAATAAAACAGAAAAGCCTGGAATAGTACCAGGCTTTTTGGTGATTAAAATGCTTTTTGTTTTGTTTAAGCCTCCTCGTCAGCGTTCCGAAGCACAGGACATGAAAGTGTCTACGAAGACATAAGGACGTGGCGGCTATTTAGTCGATGTTCCTTTTTCCAAGACGCTTGCGCTTTTCTTATATAAACAACTTGATTTCAGTGTTCTACCTTGTCCTCTCTTTACATATTTTCTAGTAAAGAGGGGGATAAGTATGAAAAAACAATACATACAATTTATTGCTTTTATATGCATTCTTTTATTGTCTTTTGGATCATTACATAATCCATTTACCAACGACTATGTAGAGGAACTTAAGAGCAACTCTGATAGTATCACAGTTGCCGGTAAGAGTAACCAACTATATTCGGAAATTGAAAAACGAGCGATTGAATATAATATTCCTGCTGAGGATGCTAAGATTGATCCAGTATGGAAAGCTACTCCTGGAATAAATGGGTTAGAGGTGGATGTTAAGGCTTCATATAAAAAGATGGAAAAAGACGGAGTATTTGACGAGAAGAAGTTAGTGTATAAAGAGCTTCCTCCTAAAGTACATCTGAACGATTTACCGGCTGAAGCTATTTATCGAGGAAATCCAAATAAGCAAATGGTAACTTTCTTAATAAATGTTGCATGGGGTAACGAATATATTCCAGATATGCTTGAAACCCTAAAAAAGCATAAAATTCGTGCAACCTTTTTCCTTGAAGGAAGATGGGCTAAAGAAAATCCTGATTTAGCTAAGATGATTGTAGATGCAGGTCATGAAGTGGGGAATCACTCGTATACCCATCCGAATTTAAAAACATTGTCTTCAGAATTAGTTCGTGAGCAACTTATTAAAACAAATGATGTCATTGGGGCAGCAACAGGTAAAAAAGTAAACCTTTTTGCTCCGCCAAGTGGAAATTATCGCGATGAAGTTGTTAAGATAGCAGATGAGCTTGGTATGAAGACAATTATGTGGAGTGTGGATACAATTGATTGGCAACGTCCGGAACCACACGTACTGGTTCAGAGAGTAATGGGAAAGGTGCATCCAGGTGCTATGATTCTTATGCATCCAACTTCATCTACTGCTCAAAGTTTGGAAAGATTAATACTATCTATTAAACAAAAAGGTTACTCAATTGATAATGTATCTACATTATTAAGTGAAGAACGTATCATACTAAATAAAAAGTGAGCTTAGAAAGCATTGTCTTTAGAACAGGAGGATTACCACTTGATCAAAAAATATACATGTCAAAATGGTGTAAGAATTGTATTAGAAAATATACCAACTGTTCGTTCAGTTGCAATCGGAATCTGGATTGGAACAGGTTCTAGAAATGAAAACCCTAGCAATAATGGGATTTCACATTTCTTAGAGCATATGTTTTTCAAGGGGACTAAAACAAGAACAGCTAGGGAGATTGCAGAGTCTTTCGATAGTATTGGGGGACAGGTTAATGCTTTTACTTCAAAAGAGTATACCTGCTATTATGCAAAAGTACTCGATGAGCATGCTAGTTTTGCACTAGATGTTTTATCTGATATGTTTTTTAACTCTACCTTCGATGAGGTGGAATTAAAAAAAGAAAAGAATGTGGTCTTTGAAGAAATTAAAATGTATGAAGACACTCCAGATGACATCGTTCATGATTTATTAAGTAAGGCAAGCTACGAAAATCATCCATTAGGGTATCCTATACTAGGTACAGAAGAGACGTTACAAACATTTAATGGTGACATGTTAAGGCAGTATATGAATGATACCTATACACCGGATAATGTTGTGGTTTCCATAGCAGGGAACATTGATGAAGCCTTTATTTCCGAGGTCGAATCATTCTTTGGGACATATACGACTAATGAATCAAAGCGTGAATTCAATAAGCCTACTTTTCATACAAACAAAATAACGCGTAAAAAGGATACAGAACAAGCTCATTTATGCTTAGGTTTTAATGGATTACAAATAGGTGATAAAGATATTTATAACTTAATCGTCCTAAATAATATTCTTGGTGGAAGTATGAGTAGTCGTTTATTTCAAGAAGTCCGTGAGCAAAGAGGCTTAGCATATTCGGTGTTCTCTTACCACTCCTCTTATCAAGATAATGGTATGCTAACTATCTATGGTGGGACTGGTAGTAATCAGTTAGACTTATTATTTGAAACGATTCAGGATACACTTCAAAAATTGAAACAAACAGGCATTACAGAGAAAGAACTAAAAAACAGTAAAGAACAAATGAAGGGTAGCCTCATGCTAAGCTTAGAAAGTACGAATAGTAGAATGAGTCGTAATGGTAAAAATGAATTATTACTAAAGAGACATAAATCATTAGATGAGATTGTTCAAGATATTAATTCTGTAAGTGAAAATAGTGTAAATGAACTTTCTACTCGTATTTTTACTGATGAATATTCAGTCGCATTAATTAGTCCAAGTGATCAATTACCTGAAAAACTAACAAATTGATTTAACTTCTAAAAATAGGACTACTCCATACAATGTAATAAGGGATAAATAAGGAGTGGTCTATTGTGAGATTAAGCGAACTAAGTGGAAAAGAAATCGTCGATGTAAAAAGAGCTGAAAGACTAGGGGTATTAGGTCAAACTGACCTGGAAATAGATGAGAAAACAGGTCAAATTAAGGCGCTAATCATTCCTTCACTGAAATGGTTCGGTTTAAGAAAACAAGGCAATGAAGTAAGAGTGTCTTGGCATCATATCCGAAAGATTGGTACAGACATGATTATCATTGACATTCCTGATGAATATGCCGCAGAACAAAATGAATAACGTTCGAATAACCTATCATATGATAGGTTATTTTTTTGGTTCTATAATATTTGGGTTCTATAATATTTGTTGGGGTTCCTACACAATTAAAGGCATAAAAAATGCACGACATCAGCCAGTCTTTTATACT
>NZ_JBFOKR010000022.1:0-74247 GCF_047246645.1 Ferdinandcohnia jepli | reverse complement strand
CTCACATACTTTTTCTTTACTTCCTCTATGACTTTAATTTTTTGTTTAGGCAATAAAAACACCTCCTTAAATTAAGGATGGACACATCGGATAAAGTGTAACCGAATATTCTGTCGTGTCCAAATTAATTAGGGGGCTAAAAAGTTATTTAACATTTATGGCCATTAAAAAAATTATATGGTCAATATTTTTATCTTATGGCCAATAACAGATCCACACCCTCAAACCCCCTTGATAATTCCACCAAATCTGGAAATACTATCACTAAAAAGAAAAAGGAGTGTACAGTTATGGGTGATGCCTTGTCCGTCTTTGCGCTTGGTGGAACGAATGAGATTGGTAAGAATATGTATGTTGTCCAGTACGAAGACGATATTCTTATCATTGACTGCGGTTCTAAGTTTCCAGATGAAAGTTTGCTCGGTATCGATTTGATTATCCCTGATATCACGTACCTGGAGGATAATCGGGATAAAATTCGAGGAATGCTTGTCACACATGGTCATGAGGATCATATTGGTGGTATCCCTTACTTTTTGAAAAAGCTGAATGTGCCTATTTATGCTACAAGATTTACGTTAGGACTTATTGAATTGAAATTAACAGAACATCGCCTTTTAGCTGAAACCGAGCTAAAGCAAATTGATGCAGATTCAAAGCTTACATTTGGTAAAATGAGTGTTTCCTTTTTCAAGGTCAATCATAGTATTCCAGATTGTCTTGGAATTGTTTTTCATACACCCGAAGGAAATGTGGTACATACCGGTGACTTCAAATTTGATTTAACACCAGTGAATGATCAGCACTCAGATATACATAAAATGGCGGAAATCGGTAGAGAAGGAGTTCTTCTTTTACTTTCTGAAAGTACGAATGCGGAACGCCCTGGTGCGACACCAACCGAATTAAAGGTTGGCAATTCTATTGAGGAAGCTTTTATGAAGGCAACCAGAAAGGTGTTTGTTTCAACCTTTGCATCTAATATTAGTCGTGTGCAGCAGGTAGTCGACGCTTCTATTAAAACGAATCGAAAACTCGCGTTACTTGGAAGAAGCATGGTTAATGTTGTAGATGTAGCAATTGAACGGGGTTATATCAATATTCCCGATGGTATGTTGATTGATGCCAAAGAGGTAAACAATTTGGCACCGGAAAAAGTGTGTATTTTATGCACGGGAAGTCAAGGTGAACCGATGGCTGCACTCGCACGTTTATCGAATGCAAGTTACCGCGATGTTCAAGTACTTCCAGAAGACACCGTCATATTAGCTGCTGGTCCAATACCAGGTAATGAAAAAAATGTTTCACGAATTATCGATAACTTATTCCAGCTTGGAGCGCGAGTATTATATGGTGGGAGCTCAACCGGTATGCATGTTTCAGGGCATGGTTATCAAGATGACCTCAAACTCATGCTTACCCTAATGAAACCAACGTATTTTGTTCCGATACACGGAGAATACAGAATGCTTCACCAACACAAGCTACTGGCAGAATCTGTTGGAGTTGAGCCTGAAAATATTTTTATCATTCAAAATGGAGATGTAGTCGATATTAACGCCTCTGAAGCCCGACAAACACGTAGAGTTACAGCTGGTGACACCTATGTAGATGGTATTGGTGTTGGGGATGTTGGCGACATTATCCTACGTGACCGTAAGCAATTATCTGAAGATGGAATGGTAGTCATTGTGGTGACCTTAAGCAGACGTGATCGAAAAATCATATCTGGACCAGACACAATTACACGCGGATTTGTCTTTAACCGTGACTCAGAGGACTTATTAAGAGAAGTAAACAGACTTGTTAAAAAATCAATCCTCGATTTACAGAGTGAAAATAGATACCAATGGAATGCCATGAAACAAGATATACGCAAGTCGGTTGGTCAATATTTATTTGCTCAAACAAAACGCAAACCAATGATTCTTCCGATTATTATTGAAGTTTAAAAAATGAAACGCGGAGGTCTACTGATGATCTCCGCGTCATCTTTTCCTGTTCAACGGGATTACATTGTCTCCACCACGCAATCTCTTCACTTCTTTTTCTAAGAAATCTAATCGCTTATGGATTCGATAAATTATTGGAATATATCCAATCATTACAAGTAGTAGCCACCCCATATGAACTCCCCTTTTATATGAATGCTTTTATGCAAAACTCTTTAATGATCTTTCTATTTTCATAAAAGATTTCTGGTGATGCCCAATCTGAATAAGCTATAGGAATGTCATCATCACTACTATCTAGTAGCATTTGAATATAGTCCTCAAGCTTTGCAATGTCTTCCATATTTCCAACAGGTCCATGTCCTGGGATGGTATGTTTGATTTTCATGTCTTTTAAGGTACCTAAGATTTCGAGCCATCCTGACGGGTTGGACTCTGGTAGCAAGGTTGGATGGGTATCGACAAATAAAATGTCCCCGGTAAAGATAACCTCTTCTTCTGGTATGTAAAGGATCGAATCACAAGGTGAGTGTGCTCCGCCTAAGGTGAGGATTTTTGCAGTTCGTCTTGATCCATGGATGGTGAATTCATTTTTAAAAGTGTATTGTGGTAATTTCAAGTTGAGAATAGGCAGTGAACATTTAATTTCATTTAAAAAAGAAATTTGATTTTCTGTTTTCTTATCCTTTTCTTCTTGAGTTTCCAGACTGTGAATGTACGCCTCTAAGTCTGCCACACTTTCTTTTTGCTTTTGAATCCTTGCTGGATGATTTTCTTTCATTAATTGGTAGGTAGTTTGACTAGCAAGAATCATTGAGTTTACAAATACTTGATTCCCTCTAATATGGTCACCATGCCAATGGCTATTTACAACCCAGGTAACAGGTCGACCAGTGAGTTGTTCAGCTATATTTTTAAGTTCTTCTGCAGCCTGAGGTGTATTAAACGTGTCAATTACAATGGTTTTATCTCCTAAATCAATGAACCCTGCATTTCCAACGGCTCCGCCTCCATCTTTGGCAATTGCTGCAAAAACACCATCTGTCACTTCTTGTAGTGTAAAGTGTTTAGAGTTGAAATTTTGCATATGATACCTCCACTTTAGATGCTTTTTAATTTATACCATGTGAACGCAATGAACCCTATCCCAAATGCTAAAAGTATACTCCCTGCTGCTAAGAATGAATTAATATAACCTGATAGAATAATATTATAGGTAGCTGTATCCGCCCCTCCCCGCTTAACAAGCCAGTTAGTTGCCAAAGATTCACCCATGGTTACATTGAAGAATATTAGTAGAAATCCAGCGATTGTTAAAATAACACCAACTATAAGCGCATTTAAATAATCAATTCGTGTCATGTTTCCCCCTCCAAATCTTGCAATTCCTTTGCCAATTCCTTTATGGCATGTCTTACTTCTCTTATATGTTCTGGAGTATTCAGTTCCTTCCTCGCATGAAGCAAGACTGGCCTGACTGACTCTACAGAGCGCCCAAATTGATACATCCATTCATAGCGAGGGACCATCCAAGTATGAAAATGATGTGTGGTATCTTCATTGTAAAAATAATATACATACTCAATTCCAAGAATATCCCGTTGAGCTCTTCGAATTCTAGTTAAATTAGTAATATAGTCTATTCTCTCCGCTTCAGTAAGCTCATCAAGGGATTTCACATGACGTTTAGAAGCTAAAATAACAAGACCTTTTATCGGGTATGCCACATCTTGATGCGCATGAAAATGTGGGGTTTCCAAAATGGTACCTCCGTCAGGCGTAAGCTCTCCACTTGTAATGGCACAACTCAAGCATTCAACCTCAACATACTCTCCATTAGATAAGGTAATTTTTCTCAAGGATTTTCTCCTATTCTAGTAATATATTTAATTAATATGACGTGAAAGTTCGTTCTATCTCCCTTTTCGTTTTCGTTCATTCGATTTTCTGATTTTCATGATTTTTGTGGGCGGTTGTTTACGTAACCAATTTATAAATCGTGCGAGCTGGTCATCCTCTCGTAATTCTTTTATGGTTGTTAACCGTGCAGCAATTTCCTCATTTGTATAAAGGGCATGTATTTGCTTATGGCAAGGAATACAGAGGTCGGCAGTTTCTCCAAAGGTTCCTCCCATTTCTTTTGGTAGTAAATGGTGAACCGTAGTTTCTACTTCACTTCTTCCACATAGCTCGCAAATACCCACTTGAAAACCCTCCAACTTTTGATATCATGCTATTATTTTCCTCATTTCTTTACATTACTAAACAATATTTTTAACATCTATATCTTACTTCTATCGTAACAATTGCAAATCACTGTATTTCCCTCTTTTTTTCATCAAAGTATTTCCATGCATAATAAACAATCCAAAAGACGATTGGTAAAAGCAATACATACTGCCTTTTGTCTGATGGTAGTGTGTAAATTAAAAGCACTCCAATAAGGAGTGTAGGTATAAGTAAAATAAAATATTTTCTTTTATCCATCTAATTAACCTTTCTCGTGTAGGTTTCCTTAAACTCTTTATAATAGAGAACTTCAATGGCATCGGACCAGTGAAGAACGGTACCGACAAAGTCATTAATATCAAGACCATCCATTTCATAGGACTCCGCATCACTCTCTGTACCTGTTGCATCCTCAATAAATGTAACCTTATAGCCTCTATCATAAGCAGCAATCGCTGTGAACATACAACAATATTCTGTGTTGAATCCTGTTATAAATACATGTTCAATACCGAGTGCGTCTAATAAAGTGGCCAATTTTGTTTTAAAAAATGCGCTTGGTGTTTGCTTCTCGATAATATGCTCGGCATACTCCCGTAAGGATGAGTGAATTTCAGATCCAGTCGAATATTTATAAAGCGGACTTTCTTCGATCTCATCTAAATGCCGGACAAAAATAACCGGCTTCCCTTTTTCTTTAAAATCCTTTATTACCTTTTCTATTGTTTCCAGTTCCTTTTTGAAATCCTTTCGATTAACAATACCGTTTTGCACATCAATTACTAATAAGGCTTCCTCCATAGAATTACCCCCTTATAATAATTATTCCAGCCCTGCTCTTAGTTTGTAGAGAGAGCTTAGTTCGCTCCAGACATCAAACATGTTTCCATTTGGATCTTTGAATACAAAGTTTCTGCCAGCATGGCCACGGTCCTCTATCTCGCCTACTTCGACTCCCTTTCCTTTTAATTCGTTATGGAGTTCTTCTAACGCCGACAATCCATCCACCTCAAAGGTTAATGAGAAGCGTACAGCCATTTTTGCATCCATGAAGTTAGCTGTTTCGTATTCCTTTGCTTTTACTAAGAAAAAGCTTTGGTCTGCTAGATTGATAATCGATTTGTCTGAATCCATATAGGAAAGTGTTGCACCTAAATTAGTCACGTACCAATCTGTTGAACTCTCTACATCAATAACTGGAAGATATGTCGTACCAACTCTACAAAGCTTTTGATTCATTTTGTAACCACCTTTCAAATCTCTTAGTAGGTTATTTCGATAAACCTGTCCTCAAACCCTTCCAGAATATTCAAATAGTTAGTAAAAAACCGCCCCAAAAATCTGAGAACGGTCTTCATTCCTTATCTGATTAACCATTTGTAATATCGTCGAAAGGGGTATATTTATTACTAAGCAACTTTCTCGTTTTTATAGTTTTTACCCCTTTACATTGCATATCTCTCCATATGTTGGCGGTACAGCTTCCATCCATTTTCTTCTTTTTTGAATATTTCCATCGCGAGAGCAGTTGCAGCTTTTTCCCCTGACAAATAAAAAGTCACGATAGACGATAAGATCATTTCATTATCTGAGCGAAGATTATAGGTTACATCCTCATAATCCCAGTTCGGATTTTTCCCCTGATACGAATTTAATGTGTCTACATTTCCATTTTTATATGATTCTGCGTTATAAACCTCATAATCTCGATCATTATAGTATCCAAAATATCCTATAAAATCGTCAGAGATTCATTTGTTTACTTTTAAAACATCACCAGAGTTTAAGATTACTCTATATTCTTTGACTGCCTCCAACGCTTCTTTTTCAATGCTTCGTGTTTTTTTGTAATCGGTATAAGAATGTCGAAGTGCGGATTTTCTAAGTCTCGATTAGCTGGATATCTTTCATGTTTTATAGGAAGAGAATCAAAATAAGTTTTATCAGATTCTACAAATGGTTCGTATTCTCCTTCTTCCATCCAGCTTGATATTTTCGCATAGGTTTCGCCAATACTTTCTCCCTTTGGATGTGTTGTCACTAGGTATGTCATCTCTGGTACATAAATCTCTACCATACCTTCTGGAACTTGTTGTTCTTCGGTTACTTCATAAACAGAGTAGTGTATAAATCCATCCGGTCTTAGGTGATAAGATAAACCTAATTGCTGATCTGGGTTTAAGACATGGTCCAATTCTTCTACTCTATTACTCATAGTAGTAATCACTTGCTTTAAATTGCTAACTTCTGAATAAGCTCCATCCCATTTTAATCCAACGCCCCGATATGCTGGTAATTTAATAATTTTATAGGTAAACACGGTTTTTCTCCCTTCAAATATCATACTTTTTATGTTCTATATCAATGCCTAATTTCCTTTTTTAAAAATAAAAACCAGCAATTGCTGGCCAAGGTCTTGTCTCTATATAGAAGTACTTCTCTTCTTTTTTAGTGAAACGGCTTAAGTGCATCTATGTATTGTGCATACAATACTTCCCATGATTCTTTTCTAGAAGGAAATTTAGCTCCACCCAATATGGCTTCTATAACATCCAGGCAAACATGCCATCCCGCTATGTCTTTAGGGGTATGGTCAGTAATGGAATGAAGCTTTTCAATTAATTTCAAAATGCATCCATTCTGGTTTTCATAAAGTTCAAAACGGACGATATCTTCACCCCACGTAAATTCTAATACTACCGGCACCTTAAGTTCCGTTATCCTCATCTCTTCGTAGGTTCCGTCCTGCATATCAAACAAGATCCGGCCACCCTCTCGAAGTTCTTCCACTTTAAGTTCATCAAACCATAAATTTAATTTTTCTTTTTCAGTCAGCATCGCCCAAACTTCCGCAACTGAATGGTAAATAGTACGTTCAAATGTTATTGTATGCATATTATTTTCTTTTTCAATTACTGCGAGCATTTTAGTAGCCTCCTTTAGTTGCCTTTAAGTGAAAGACTGTTTGTAAATCATCCCACCCATAAACAACTTCTTTTAGCTTTTTCCCAGCCATCTCAATTTCTATGGTTTCAATCTTTCTCGCTCCAACTGCCTCATAAAATAAACATGAAGAATTTTCTTCTAGAACTAATACGACCATCGTATTTATTTTTTCATTTTTTAAAAGGTCAACAACTGGCGTTACTAGCTTTTTGCCCAAGCCTTTGCCTTGGTATTCTTTTAAGAGATAGATAGCGTATAATTCACCTTCATAATCATCATAGTTCCCGCTTCGTTCTTTTCCACCTGTTGAAAAGCCAACAATATCTCCGGTTTCGTTCTCCGCTACAAAAATATTCCCATTGGAAATGGCACTGTTCCACAGTTTTTCACGACTGTCATAGGAGAGCTGCTCGAGAAATTCATCAGGAATAATTCCTTTGTAGGTTGATCTCCAACTATCGACATGTACTCTCGCAATACCCTTCGCATCTTGTAATACAGCCGTCCTGATTTTCACTTTTAATACCTCCATATATGTGTTGATGAACTGCCTTTTTACATTTTCGTTAAAAACCAGCTATTACCTGCAAAAACGAGAAAATTAAACATAAAAAATGCCATTGGATTTAAAATGGCATTTTTATATTAAATCTATTCTGTATTTAGTTTATTTAACCTCTATAGCAAATGCATAAAAAGCATCACCATTTGACACATTTTCTTTTTCTTCATCCATCCACCAAACCCCATAGGAGTAATAATACGTTCCTTTTTCAGTTGGTGCTGTAAACGAATTTCCCTCTACATTTACTTCATTTTCAGAAGAATCATCAAATTGAGTAACATGAACCTCATTAGGCAGTGGCTTATAATCCATAACAAATTTTATTTCTGCCCCTGGTTTTACTTGTATCGGTTGTTTACCTTCTAATAATTCTTTAGGACCAGCGGTATCAACACATTCGCTCTTTCCTTTTGATGACCAACAATACGTTCCAAGTGTTGTCTCGTAGGTTTCACCATCTATTTGGATTGAAGCTTCTGGCGGGTTATTCCCTGTTAATTCATTATTTGCTTCGTTACCACCACAGCCCATTAAAAATAGGAATAAACAAGATATGATTGCAATGCACCATTTTTTCAATTGTATATCCTCCTATAGCGCGTTCTTACTTACATAGACGTTATATACCTGCTAAGAGTTACGCCTTCATTTACATTTTTAAAAGAATTCTGAAACCTTCGTCTAGTTTACTCGTATATTTGGTATAATGTTAAGTAGAAATATTTCATTTTTCATAACGATAGGGAGGTTTTTCTATGACAGGTTTGGTAGCTGTAGTAATGGTTTTTTCAATACCACTTGCCGCCATTGTAACAGGACATTTTCAAAAGCAATCTAAGTATAAATACAAAATTATTAAAGAAGAATTAGAGCTTGAAAAGTTAAAGCATGAAAACTATCTGCTAGAAACTGAGAAAATGCGGGTAGAACTGGAAAAGATGAAAATCGTGGCACCTAAAGATGAAGTCAAAGTGCTCTAAAATGAGAAACACCTCCGTGTCCAATGCTGGTTAAATAACGGAGGTGTATTTGATTACCTTCTAAAATAGCTATTAATTTCTTTTTGTCCTTTTAGTTTGATTACCTGCTTTTCTTTTGAAAGCTCTGTAAGTCTCTCATTCATTTTATGTACTCTTGGCTTATAGGTAGTCCAAATAAATTTGATAAACTCCCAATCTAATTTTTCCGTACATCCTAAATCTGGGCGCTTTTTCCCAATATGCTTTAGCCATCTTTTAATGACACGATATAAGCATACATACCGTGGTAGTTCAAGATAGATAATCGTATCAGCGTATTGGGTACGAAGTTTGAATGTATTACTGTAATTTCCGTCGATAATCCAGCTTTCCTTTTGAAGCACCTCTTTTTGAGCCTCTGTAAACTCTTCAACAGATGCCTCCACCCAGCCGGGCTTCCAAAACAAACTGTCCAAATGATAAACCTCGATACCAAGACTTTTGCCCAGCTTTTCAGCAAAGGTTGACTTTCCAACTCCAGGGGAGATACCAATTACCATAATTCGTTTCATCTTTGCACCCTCCTTACGAACAAAAAGCCCGGCTAATGCCGAGCTGAATTTATACCACTACTTCTATTCGATTTACTATATCAATATTCCTCTATTGCAAAGCGAATTCATTTTCGAGACCAAGTTTTACACGAAGCTCCTGCAGACTTCTCTTATCCGCCAGAATAAATAAAATATCTCCTTCTAAAATGATTGTATCACCATATGGTGTTACCAATTCATCATTCCTAATGATTGCATTCACTAAAACCGACTTTGGTAACGTAACATCCTTTAGAGCTTTATTGATTAATTCATTTCCTGAGTTCACTTCAAATTCAATCATCTCTGCATTTGCTTTTCCTATTGAAACTAATTCAATTGAATGAACAGACTTTGGTTTACTTTCACCAGTTAAACCTAATTTTCCAGCAACAAAGGGGATTGAGGACCCTTGTATCAATGCAGAGGTTAACACGACGAAAAATACAATATTAAAGATTTGCTGACTACCTTCAATTCCCGCAATCATTGGAAATGTGGCTAGTACAATCGGAACTGCTCCACGTAAACCTGCCCAAGAGATAAATGTTAATTCTTTTAGGGTAAATTTAAAGAAGAATGTTGATATAAATACAGCAACTGGACGAGCGACAACTAGTAGGAAGAGAGACAATAATAATCCCTTCCAAATAAGGCTCCAATCCATAAGCTGGGATGGGAATACCAATAAACCCAGGAGGATGAACATTAGAATTTGCATCATCCATGCGAAGCCTTCATTAAAGCGAAGAATTGAATGTCGATATGTTAACTCCCTGTTTCCAATTACCATCGCAGCTACATAAACGGCTAATAAACCACTTGCATTAATCATTGCTGTAACACTATACGTAACGATTGCAAAAGCTAACGCAAGCACTGGATAAAGTCCACTTGAATCAAGGTTGATATTATTTATTGTTCGAGAACCCAATCGTCCAAAGACATATCCTAAAGCTAATCCAGCACCCATTTGCCAGAAAAACGACACGATGAACATAAATATATTTGAATCGGCAGAAACAATTAATTGGATGACTGACAATGTTAAAAATACTGCCATCGGGTCATTTGTACCAGACTCTGCCTCTAGTGTTGAAGTAAGTCTTTCCTTAATATTTTTACCTGACAATACTGAAAAGACAGCAGATGCATCTGTCGAACCTACGATAGATCCAATTAAAAACGCTTCAAGCCAGTTAATATCTAGTAATAGTTTTGCACCGACTGCAACCAAAGAGGTTGTCAGGAGAACTCCTAGTGTAGCCAAGGATAAAGATGGGCCTGCTACCTTTTTCACTGACTTCCATTCTGTTTGTAATCCACCTTCGAAGAGAATGATGACAAGAGCAAGTACCCCAATAAGTTGAGCAACGTTTGCATTATCAAAATAGATAAGACCTAACACATCACTTCCAAGAACCATTCCCAGAAACATGAATAATACTAACGCGGGGACGCCGACCCTTGTTGAAAACTTTGCTGTCATAACGCCTAAAAGCAATAAAAAAGAAAATAGCATGATCATATAGTCCGTATCAAAATGTTCAATTAACATAGATTTCCCCCGTTCATTTTGTATAATCTATAGTTTGTAATAACAGTAATAAAAGTATCCATCTGAGGCATAGAGTGGAATTTGGGTGGAGTTTTGCGTAGCAGAAGGCTTGCTTACAAATTAATTTTATCATAAATACGGTTTTTTCTGAAAGTAAAACGGACTCTGTCTACCAATTTTTTTGAGCTTACACTACTTATGGCATGGTATAATTTTGCTAGTAATCTACTAGTTTTGAATAGAAATAGAATTAAAAAGGGGAAGTACATAGTGTATACGTTTATTGCAGCTATTGTAAAAAGCATACTTACACTCACAGGAGGAATAAAAGTCTACAACAAAGACCTTTTACCAAAAGAAGGTGCTTATGTAGTAGCCTGTACCCACACAGGTTGGGTAGATATTCTATGGCTTGGAGTGACCTTATTACCCAGACAAATTCATTACATGGCAAAAAAAGAACTTTTCACTATTAAGTTGCTGGGCGGTTTCTTAAAAAAGCTAAATGCGTTCCCGGTGGACCGTGATAACCCGGGACCTAGTGTGTTGAAAATTCCTTCCCGTTTACTTGCAAAAGGTGAGGTAGTCGGTATTTTTCCTAGCGGAACCCGAACAAATGAGCAATCCGCCTTGAAACAGGGAGCAATTACAATTGCTCAGCGTGGAAAAGTGCCAGTAATTCCGGCAGTCTATATTGGCCCGAACAATTTTAAAGAGTTACTACGATTTAAAAAGGCGAAGATTATTTTTGGCGAACCACTTTATATCACTTCTCCAGATATGGATGCCAAGCAAGCACGCGACCATTTTACACATGTGCTGGAAGAGAAATTCAGACAACTTGAACAAGAGTTAGTAAAAATGAAATAGAAATAATCCGGGTTTTATGAAACTTTTATATGTATTTTTCCGCCAATTACTATGAGGTGAGAAAAGATGAAACGATATTTGTTACTCTTTAGTTTTTTGCTCCTTTTTATTGGCGGTTGTGGTAACGAAACACCATCGATTGATACGGAAGAAATGGACATTACAGGTTACCTTATTGAAGTAGGTGACGAACTACTCCTAAACGAAAAGATAGACAAAGAACAATTCAACACCAAAACAGAACAGGAAATAATCGATGAGTATTATCTTTCTAGTATTCGAATTAATTTACAAGAGATTGAGTCTTCTATCATAAAGAAATTTGAAGTCGGACAAAAGGTGAAAGTGACGGTAATAGGTGGAATTGCCGAATCTGCACCCGCACAGGCAAAGGCAAAGAAGATTGAAATAATTGAGGATTAAACAAATGAGCTGCATCCTTCTATAGGTTGCAGCTTTTTTTATGCGTGTAGCGCTGAGTAACTCTTAAGGTTTCAGCTTTAGATCAATACTCTCGAGTAACTCGATGATTTTTTTATTTTGTGCAATTTGTTCATCACTGTTCACTTTGATTACATTCACCCAGTGGAAAATGAACAAAAACAATATAAATGGTAATGCCGCTAATAAAATACCTATTATACCCATAGTTTCTTCTCCTCTTTAATTCACGTCCACAGAAGTAGACTCAGAAAAATATATTTTTTGCTTAGGCTGCAACACCAGCATATAAACGAATACAGCAAGTAAAACACTTATTATCGTTAATGTCACAATCGTATAACGAAGCGGTAATAAATCTCCCAAGATTCCAATAATTAATAGGAAGATGACCGAAACCGAACTCTGCAAAACACTTACAATACTTGTAACACGCCCCATTATGTCGAGCGGTATATTATTTTGATAAAAGGTACTAAACCCAGTATTAGAAAATGCATTAAAGAATCCTAATATAACAAATCCGATTGTCGCCATTAGGAACGTGCTCGAAACGGAATAGATGAAGTATCCAATCGCCAGCATTACAAGACCTACTCCGATTAGATGCCGTATAGATAGAAATCTAGAAACTAATACAACTACTAAAGCTCCCGTTGTGTAGCCTATCCCAGTAATGCTAATTAATAAGCTATATTCGATCTCTGATAACCCAATAACCCGCTGTGCAAAGACAACCTCTTGCGAATCCAGGGCCAGCGTTATAATTGTAAATAAAAGAAAACTAGAATAGATGACCATGACAAAGGTTTCTTTCTTACTGAAATTAATAACTTCTTTCCAATCTTCAAGTAGATTTTTCAGTTGTAATCTCTTGGTTGTTTGGCTTTTACTTCCATCTATATTCGGCAAAAGTGCAATAACGATTGCAGAGATGATAAACGAAATGGCGTTACAATAGATTGCAATCTCAACACTGCCTACCATGAATAAAACTCCCGCTATAGCAGGCCCAACGATAAATGCTCCAGATGAAACAAGGCTATGTATCGAATTAAAGGTTTTTCTTTGTTCCTTTGGTACCAAAGCTGCAATATACGTTGTTGAAGTTGGATTAAAAAATGATTTCGCAATGCTAATGATAAACAAGAGTGCATAAATGGACCAGATACTAGATAAAAGCGGTATGATTGCAACCGCAATCGCTCGTACAATATCTGTAATTATCATGATTTTGCGTTTATTTGACCGGTCAATAATACTGCCTGACCAACCATTAATCAAAATTGAGGTTATTGGCCCAACAATCCATAAACCTGCAACAGCAGCTGCTGATCCCGTCATCTGTAAAACTAGTAAGTTAATCGCAACTAGATAAATGAAATCCCCTAACCCTGATATCCCAATACCCGTTAAGAGCATTGCAGGAAACTTCCATTTTTGAAAAAGTTGATTCATGAAGTAGCTCCTAACATTTTATGTCATATCAGATTACATATATTCGACTTTATTCCACAGAATTCCTGCTGTTTTAATTTTTAGAACTAAACTTGTTCACGAAATTTTTATAGCTTCTGAGTTACTCAAATTTGCTTACCGACAGTACATAATTTACGATATAAATAAGACACGCTAAAGGAGAGATCGAGATGTCAACCGTATATGATTTTGAGGTAAAAACAACGAATGGTACGTTAAAATCATTGAAAGACTTTGAAGGAAAAACGCTTATCATTGTAAACACAGCCAGTAAATGCGGGTTAACGCCTCAGTTTCAAGGCTTACAGGAGTTATATGATAAATACAAAGACCAAGGGTTAGTTATACTGGGCTTTCCATGCGCACAATTTAACAATCAAGAATTTGAAGATATCGCCGAAACAACCTCTTTTTGCGAATTAAACTATGGCGTTTCATTCCCGATGTTTGGAAAAATCGATGTGAACGGTGAAAACGCAGACCCACTATTCAAGTATTTGAAAGAAGAGCAAAAGGGATTGTTGTCTAAAGCTATTAAATGGAACTTCACAAAGTTCTTAGTAGATAAAAATGGCAAGGTCGTGGAACGGTATGCACCACAAACCGAGCCTGTTAAAATTGAGGATGATTTAAAAAAGATCTTATGATCTCCCACTCTTGAAGCTTGCCTTCAAGAGTTTTGTTATATTTACCAGGAACAGGGCTGGTAGATGGAAGTTTAACAACTTCTACACCCGGAAAACGTCCAAGTCCAATGTGTTTTTTAAAGCTTATAAAGGATTTTGTTCCATTACAGACAATCAGACGTATATTTGAATGTGTTTCTATAAAACTTTCTAGATCATTTGGTTCTTCATCTCTAATATTTACATCTAAACTTCCTTTACGTCTGCATGTTTTGATTACATCCCATAACGCAATTTTTCTAGATTTTAAGAAAACAAGTTTTTCACTATAATCCGTTAACTCTGGATGATTAAATAAAAGAAACATGATTTTCCAAAAGTGATTGCGTTTATTACCATAATACTCACTTCTTTTAAGCGATTCTTCACTTGGCATAGAACCGAGTATTAATACCTCTGCGTCTTCTTCGGATATAGGTTCTAAACCAACTAATTTTTCCATAAATACTCTCCTCTCTCATATAGGAAATAATGTGCTTTTTTGATATGGTAGCATAAGAAGAAAGATAGTGAGGGAAACAAATGAAAATAACAAAATTAATTGATTTACCGATTTCTTCAGTATTCGCCATGATCTCAAGTTCAAAAGAACGTGAGAAATGGTTCTTAAACGTAACAAATATTACTTATCATAACCAACTAGATGAGATGAAACCTGGTGCTACTTATACTCTTACCGCAGTGGAAGGAAACCATACAGTAACACTTAAGGGAACTAATAAGGATATTATATCTCCAACTCTTTATTCGTTTGAACTACGTGCTGACAAATATGTCATGTATATAACCTATAGGCTTCACGCAGATGGGAACCGTACACTAGTTGAGCAAGAATTTGAAACGATCTATCATTTATCTTTTATGAACTTTGTCGAAAAGCTTTTTAAAAGTATAACAAAACAGACGGCCGAATTGGTTCTTTCCGGATTAAAGGCCCACTGCGAACTCAAAGGAAAAGAGCCTAATTAAAGTAGGCTCTTTGTTTATAAAAATAGACGAGATTATCCTTTAGTTCACGATTTCTAGAGAATCCGAGGCGATTCAATACGTTTAACGAGCGTTCATTCCTTGGTTCAACAGTGGCATCAATCATATAGAAGCATTTCTCATTGAATCCGAACTCAATCATTTTTTCCAGCACTTCGCTCATAAGCCCTTTTCCCCAGTGAGAATGGGCTAGATCATAACCAATCTCTGCAATTTTACCATTTTCAGTATCTCGAATGTAATGAAAACCACAAGTACCAATTAGTCGATTTGTTTCTTTATCGAACATGCCCCATCTGCAGCCAGCATCATCTTGATGATACTTAATTAGTTCTTCTGCTTCATTTAAATCTTTACAGGGTTCAATATCCATATATTTCGTTACGTTTTCATCTGAAAAATGCTTGTATATCTCTTCTGTATGAGTCAGGTTCAAGATTCGTAGAAATACTCGTTCTGTCTCCAACGAAGGGTACGTCATTTAATGTTTCTCCTATTCTACAACACTAGTATTTTTGTATGAAAGTATTAATTTGCTGTATATGGTGTTCATCATGTTTGATTAGGCCAAAAAAGTAATCTAGTAACGTAATACTTTTGCCAGGTAACAATTGGTGAAATTCTGTTTCGGGCAACTCTGAGATAGCTGCAATGACTTCCTGACGAATAGATATTAATTCATCAAGTAAGTCTTCTTTCGTGATTCCTGACCTTGCATATTTGGAGGCTTTTTGATTAATCTCCTCAATGTCTACCTGAACTTCAGGAAATGATTCACGTTTGAGCAATGGATATAAACGGTTCTCAAGTACAAAGCGATCCCATGAAATAAAATGTGAGATTACATCGGCAGTCCCCCACGATCCTTCATTGAAAGATTTAAACCAGATATCGTCTGGTACATCTTTTAAACTTTCCGCCCAGTTGAGTAACTCTTGCTTAGCTTGTATGACCTTATCTTTTCCCATACCAACACCTACTTTTTTAAAATGTGGCACTTTCCATTAATCGATTTCGTTGTCCTTTGTAAAACTCTTGTACATAGTCTCGATTTGAAATTGCCCCTAGGTACTCTGCAATCGCAAGTGCAAAATCAACATAAGCATGCCCCTGCGCAGTTATGACTGAGTCTGTTTTAAGTACCGTTTCATATTTAAAATTTTCCTCCTCAAAACAACCTAGGAAATGGCGTTGTTCTTGTTGCAGTGTAACAGTATATGGTTTACCTTTTAGCACTCCCGCTCTTGCCAATACGTATGTCCCACTACAAATTGCAGCTGTTAATTTGTTAAGATCAAACATTTTTTTCGTTAAGTTAAATACTTCATCAACATCTTTTATGTGAATAAGATCTCCACCCGGGATAATAATGCCTTCGTATTCAGTCGGATTGACGTCCTGATAGGTAAGATGTGGTACAAATTGCAAACCGGATTCTCCTGTGATTTTCCCATATGTATCTGCTACAGTAACCACTTGATAATTCCCCCGAAGCATAGCCGTTGTAACAGTAATCTCAAACTCAGAAAACGAATCGTATATCACCAGCAATACCTTCTTCATATTCGAGCCTCTCCTTTACAAGTCATCTGAATTATATATTCCACATTTGGTTTGTGTATCCCTTCCTCCTTTATAGATTCGTATATGATTGACCAAGGCTCTTCTTTTACCTCCTGTGGGCTTTCATTTCTGGTAGGGATATTATCAGTTTGATAACTTCCTAAAGCCGTTACAACTATAATCTGTATTTTTGAAATTCCACATTATTTTATACCGTATATTTCGTATCGTTCATATCGCCTTAATCCATGGAATAAAATACCTTTACGTAGTAAAACCTATCTACAAAATAAATTTTATTTTAGTTTAAAAAATAGTAATTGACACACTTGTATATACAGGTTAGAATGAAAACGTAATCACAACTTGTATATACAGGATGATAGCTATGAAAACGTCATCATCATTGGGATATTAAGTTAAAAATAAATTTCCATTTATGTAGGGGGATAAAAAGATGAGTAAGTACACAGATCCTGCTAAGGAGTTGCTTGACCACATTGGTGGTAAAGAAAACGTTGCTGCTGTTACACACTGTGCAACAAGAATGCGTTTTGTTTTAAACGATCCTAAACAAGCAGATATCGAAAAAATTGAAGGAATTGGTCTTGTAAAAGGTACTTTTACACAAGCAGGGCAATTCCAAGTTATTATTGGAAATGAAGTTTCTACGTTCCATAACGAATTTGTAAAACTTGCAGGTATCGAAGGAACTACTAAGGATGAAGCGAAGGTTGCTGCAAAGCAAAACATGAACTGGCTTCAACGAATGATGGGACATCTTGCTGATATCTTCACACCACTTATTCCAGCACTTGTTGTTGGGGGTCTTATCTTAGGTTTCCGAAATGTAATTGGTGACATTAAATTACTTGAAGATGGCACAAAAACAATTGTAGAAGTTTCTCAATTCTGGGCTGGTGTTCATGCGTTCTTATGGCTGATTGGTGAAGCGGTATTCCACTTCCTACCTGTTGGTATCACATGGTCTATTACAAGAAAAATGGGAACGTCCCAAATTCTTGGTATTGTTTTAGGTATTACCCTTGTATCTCCACAATTGCTTAATGCATACGGTGTTGCTGGGGCAGAAGAAATTCCAGTTTGGGATTTTGGATTTGCAACAATTGAAATGATTGGTTACCAAGCTCAAGTTATTCCTGCAATTTTAGCCGGTTTTGTACTTGTATACTTAGAGAGATTTTTCCGTAAAATCTCACCAAATTCAATTTCAATGATTATCGTTCCATTCTTTGCTTTAATTCCAACAGTATTAATTGCTCATACTGTTCTTGGTCCTATCGGATGGACAATTGGTTCTTATATTTCTGATGTTGTTTACTCAAGCTTAACATCTGCATTTGGCTGGTTATTCGCAGCAATTTTCGGATTCGCATATGCACCACTTGTTATCACAGGTTTACACCATATGACAAATGCAATTGACTTACAATTAATGAGTGAACTTGGTGGAACAAACCTTTGGCCAATGATTGCTTTATCTAATATTGCTCAAGGTTCAGCTGTTCTAGCAATGATCTTTATCAATCGTAAAAATGAAGAAGAAAAACAAGTATCCATTCCGGCATGTATTTCATGTTACCTAGGTGTTACAGAGCCAGCGATGTTCGGTATTAACTTAAAATACGGCTTCCCATTCCTTGCAGCCATGATTGGTTCAATGATTGCAGCAATTATTTCAGTAGGAAGCGACGTAATGGCTAACTCAATCGGTGTTGGAGGTATTCCAGGAATCCTGTCCATCCAAGCTCAACACATGGTTATGTTTGCAATCGCAATGGTCGTAGCAATCGCAGTTCCATTCATTTTAACAGTTATCTTTTCAAAAGCTAACGTAGGCAAAATCTCTTTTGGTAAGAAATAATATTTGAGTATAAGGAGGGAGATAATCCCTCCTTTTTTTATTGAGATACGTTACAATTAAAGAAAAATGCATATCAGAAGGATTGGGGATTCCTTATGACAAACAAGTATTTAACAATCTATAGTGAAATTGTAGATAAGATTAAAGAAGGCGAATTAAAACCACATACTCTTATACCTTCCGAAAATGAATTAAAGGACGAATATAATACTTCCAGAGAGACAATTCGAAAGGCTTTAAACTTGTTATCTCAGAATGGTTATATTCAAAAGGTTAAGGGAAAAGGCTCGATAGTCATAGATGTTAATAAGTTTGACTTTCCAGTCTCTGGGCTTGTAAGTTTCAAGGAGTTAGCAGAGAAAATGGGAGACAAGCCAAATACGATTGTTAATGAACTATCTCTTGGAAAGCCAGATAATTTTATAAAGCAACAGCTTCAGTTATCAGGTAAGGACCAAGTTTGGAAAGTGATTCGTACCCGGGAGATGGGCGGAGAAAGGATCATCTTGGACAAGGATTTTCTTTCGAAAAAATTTGTTCCTGAGTTAACAGAAGAAATCTGTGAAAACTCCATTTATGAGTATCTTGAGAATGAACTTAATCTTTCTATTAGTTTTGCAAAAAAAGAAATCATTGTTGTAGAGCCAACAGAAGAAGATCAGGAACTGCTCGATTTAGAGGGATTCCACAACGTGGTAGTGATTAAGAACTATGTATATTTAGACAATGCAAGTCTGTTTCAATATACAGAATCTAGGCACCGTCCAGATAAATTTAGATTCGTGGATTTCGCTAGAAGAACTCATGTTTAAATGCAAAATGGGTGCTCCTCAGATGAGGGCACCCATTTCTCTATTATCGAATTGTTTTAAGAGCTTTGCTCCAAGTTACAACTTGATCTAGCATTAAGTTTACGTTATCTAAATGTAAAGCTTGAGGCTTGAACTCTGAACCATTTTCAAAATCAGTGAATAATGACAATGTTGGATGTGTACGAACATCGGCAATCATTAATTCTCCCATGATTCCACGTAGGTGTTCTGCAGCACGAGCTCCACCTGTTGAACCATAGCTTACAATACCAGCTGCTTTGTTATTCCATGCTTCACGCGCAAGGTCTAATGCGTTTTTCAAAGCGCCTGTAATACTGTGATTGTATTCTTGAACGATGAATACAAAACCATCTAAATTCGCAAGTTTTTCATTCCAAGCTCCGATTCCAGGAGCGTCTGCTTCTCCTAGGAATGGTAATTTGAAGTCTGCGATATCAACGATTTCATAGTTTGCATCTCCACGTTGATCAGCGATTTCCTTTACCCATGCACCAACCTGTGGACTAACACGTCCTTGGCGAGTACTTCCTAAAATGATACCTATGTTTAATTTTTCGTTTGACATTGTTTCTTCCTCCTTTGGTTGATTACCAAATAATCTATCTAGAAAACCCATGGATTCTCTCTCCTCACAATTGGTATTTTCTTGAAATACCTTTAATTGATTTATCTTAAATATTTTTATCTTAACTTCAAGATAAATAATACCTTATATTTAGTTTTATGTCAACAGTAAAAACTAATATTTCATTACAGTTCGCTTCTTCTATATAGATTTTATTTTCTTAGCATAAGGTCTGATTATCAATATGTCTAATGTTATAAAGATTCTTGAAGACACATTTCAAGGAAAAGGTTTATTGTCTGAGTACTTTAAAAGCGTATGGCAAAATTAACATTTTGAGCTGAACTACCAAAGTGTGGAGCTAAACAAGGATGGGGAAAACTCTATGGGGTTTCCCTGTTTTATTTTACAGAATGAAAAATAGAACTCGTCCATTCGAGTTCTATTGTATCTGTTTTGTCGGGTTTTCTTCCGTAACAGTGCTTGGTGTATGTCTCTTTATTGCGAGTATAAGCTCCCCAATAAAATATAAACCAACTGTCGGCCAGATTAGTGACCATCCGCTTTCAATTGCATCATACATCGCAACGATACCTGGATGTATATAGGTTAGTACCAATAGTGATAAAATAATCCAATACGCTGAGAATGTTAAGCATACATGTCCATGGAGTTGGAGTTTATGTTCTGAGTAGTCCCACCATTTTCGCCCAAAGGATCTCTCTAACAAAAAGCCGCTGCCATACTCCACAAGCGTTGGGACGATAAAGCATAATAGCAATACATATGCCCAATGCATGTTAGTTCCTATTAGATAAATCAACAAGATAGGAGCAAAGCCGTACATCGGCTTAAATGGACCTAGAAAGAAGTTCTCTTTTAAAAAAACTCTCTTCTTAAAGTAGTTATAACTATTTTCCAACATCCAGCCTAAAAATGAATACATAGTAAAATAAAAAAGGACTACCATTACCCCATCCATAGTTAGGAGTGTAGGCTTAAAAAAATCAAAACCATTTACTAAACTATGCAACATGGCTAACTCACCTCGTGGAGAATATTTCCACATATATGGTTAGCATATTCCATCTAGAATATACAAAAAAATTGTTTTGACTTTATATGCCCTTTTTGAGACTGTTGGGATAAAGAAAGCTTTATCCCCCATCTATTCACCTAACTATTATTTAATATTAAAATTGTACATTACTTTTATATAAACCACTTAACATATACTGCAATGGCAACTAACGAAAGCACAATGACAACAGCATAAATTAGGGTTAAATTAATACTATTCTTTTTTGCGGCACTTCGATAGTTTTCATCGCTTTTACCTGCCAGCATAAGTGTGGATATGACTGCGATAATTCCAATTAGAATGACAATAATAAATGCTATTTGCATGATGATACACCTCTTTATTTATTCAAATGCGCCTTGGCATATTTCCGCCCGTTTTTTCGATCTGCTCAAAAACCCTCTGAAAACCGTGGCATCCGCCGGTTATCCATGCTGTTTTGCCCCACGCAAATTAATTTGTCACATTAAAGCTGGGCTTCTGAGAATAAAGTTAAATTGCTGTATTCTTTGATAGAGTAGACTTTTTCGGAATCTTCTCCCTAGTCTCTTGTACGATGATTACTGCTGCTATTACCATTATAATGCCCGTGTATTGCCATAGATTTAATTTTTCCTGAAATACAAAAAAACCAATTAATGCTGCTACAACAGGTTCGATTGTTGCGATTATAGATGCCCTACTGGATTCTATATGCTGTAAGCCCTTTGTATATAAAATAAACGCCATCATTGTTGAAAGGAAACCAAGGCCTACAACGAACAGCCACGTTTTGAAGTTGGTAAATAAATGAATGACTTCCCATAACCCGCTAAACGGAGTAACCGCAACTGCCGCAAAAATAAACGTATATACTGTTACAGTGAGAGAGTCATATTTTGCAAGTGCGAATTTACCAAAAATACTATACAATGCATAGAAGAATCCTGAACCAACTCCAACCACTAAGCCAAACAAGGAAATTGAACCCGTAAAGTTTGGAAAAACGCCTATTACAAATGCACAACCTACAAAGGTTACGAATAGAGCAATCATTTTTCGTAGAGTTAGTTTTTCTTTAAATAGAATCCTTGCAAATATCGTTACAAAAGCAGGTGCCGTATAGAGAAGTATTGCAGATACAGAAATTGAGGTTTCTTCTATCGCCATAAACATGCACCAATTAAATAAAACAATACTAATAATTCCTGTACCGACAAAATACTTACTGTCGGCTAACCTGATTTTAAAAGCATTACGGTTCCGAAAGAGAGTATAGGAAACCAAAAAAATGGTCGCAATGATTGCACGAGCAGCAACCACCTGTAACGGCGAAAAGCCTAACACGTAGAGATTGCTTACAAATAAACCAATTATTCCCCAAAGTGAAGCACCAGCTGCTATAGATAGAACTGCCACTTTCTTATCCATAATTCGCCCCCTATTTACCAACATACGAATGTTGATTGTTAGACCCTACCAAAGCTTATGTACAAGTATACTACTTATTACATCAAAACGTCATTTTTATGTATCTATTTTTTAAATTTTCGGTTATATTTATTGTAAAAAACTAGAAAGTTTGTGATGAGTTGTATGTTCAAAAGTTATAAAGGCAGAATCATTGCAACGTTTTTCTTTATCATTGTGATCGTTCTTTGGGACATTATTTTTTATGGCTTTAATAACTATTCTTATAATCTGTTATTAGACCTTACCTTTACGATAACTATAGGGATTATCGTTTGGTGGCTCGCATCATACTATGATAGATCAACTAGTCTATTATGTGACCTTACACAAAGTGAAACAAGATATAAAGAACTTATTGATACTACTTCTTATGTAATCGATAACTTAAATCAGGTCGTTTATCAAATCGACAAAGACCGAAACTTTGTCCTTATCAACCCTGCTTGGGAATCCCTTACTGGTTTTACAATAGAGGAAAGCCTAGGACGTAGTATAGATTCGTTCATTTATCCTGAAGATCAAGAGTACGCTACTAATCGCAGAATTAGTAATACCATTCAATTAAAAAAGGAAACTGCTAGGGAAGAATTCAGGTTTCGAAAAAAAGACGGTGGATTTATTTGGCTACGTGTCGATTCAAAAATTTATTATGACGACAACAGTCATGTAGTAGCAATTATTGGCACCCTAACAGATATAACAGATTGGAAGTTATCAGAAAAAGGGTTACTTCAATTAAATGAGAATCTTGCCATTCAATCAGATAAACTAGGGGTTATTGCTCAAATGTCCGCTGCTATTGCTCATGAGGTACGTAATCCGTTAACTGCTATATCCGGGTTTCTACAACTAATAAAAGAACGTAAAGAATTTAAAGAAGAGTATGTAGAAATCATCTTTGATGAAATGAAACGCATTGAGTTTGTTTTAAATGAGATGTTACTTTTATCAAAACCCCAGACAGTTGCTTTTACAAAGGTGAATATTTCCCAAATATTGCAGCATGTTTTAACATTAGTACGACCAGATGCAAATATGAAAAGCATCAAAATCGAGGTTTGTTCTACATTCGAAGAACCAATTTGGGTGTATGGTGAAGGAAATCAATTAAAACAAGTATTTATCAATCTACTAAAAAATTCGATTGAAGCAATGGATGACGGCGGAAAAATATATCTTTATCATGCCTCAGATCAAAATAATATTTCAATCTATGTGAAAGATGAAGGTGTAGGTATCCCTCAGGAAACTCTTGAAACAATTGGACAACCCTTTTATACAACGAAAGAAAAAGGTACTGGTTTGGGGCTTACTGTCTGCTTTAAGATTATTGAAAACCACAAAGGCAAGATTCATATTTCCAGTGAGTTAGGTGTCGGAACGACATTTGAGATTTTATTGCCGCATTATATAGAGATTGAAAAGAACAGTACCGATAAGGCTATTGTGTAGTACCCCATCAAAAAAGGATGGGGCTTTTTTATATGATTATAATTATAAAATAGTAAAGCCCAACTACTATCGTAGTTGGGCTAATTTTTTCTATACTGCTCGTCCCTTCCATCGTTTGCCCTCTTCAACAAAAAGCAGGCCAAGTTCATGGTGCTCACCATCGTATAGTGCTCGTTGGACGTAACGTACTTCACCGTTCGCATTTAGCACATCCAATTTGCAATATGCTCTATTTTTTTGGAGAGATTCATAGAAATCAAACACTGTTTTCACTTGATTTCCATTTACCTTTACAATCGTTTCTCCTACTCGAATTTGCATTTTTTCTGCAGGTGAATATGGAATTACACCCAATACGATTAATCCATGATTTGTTTTGGAGAAAATAGATGATCTAGAATCATCAAAAATATAATGTTGTAATGAGATTAGTTCTCTTCCAACTATTGCAAAACAAGCCACAAATGTTGCTACTGCAGGGAGCCAAATACTAATAACGGCTGCGATTGTAAGAACCGCACCAAGGAAAATTACTCTTTGCCCAACCAATCGAATCGTTTTAACCGGAAGCATGCTCTTCACTTTATGATAGAAGCCAATTCCGAACGGAACTAAGAACAGAGAATAAGTTTCTCCAGAAAGTGTAAAGACTGGCCACCATTCATAATGAGTAGTAAGTGCTTCTCCCGGAACAAGCAAAAAGATTGGAGCCATCCATAATCTTTGCGTAATATGCGCCCCGACTGGTAGACCACGTTTACTTTTTAACAGATCAGGTGATGTCCCGATATGACCTCTTTTCATTATCAATATTCCTTCAGCAACTACTAACAAACCTAGTAGAATCGCAACTGCTGATAGACTAGTAGAACCCATGTCTGCTAGTAAACTACCAATAAATGTATCTTTTTCTACCGATAACTTTGATACAAACAGAAGTAGTAAAAACGAAATACCTAAAACATAGGCTGGTGAAAGCAATCGCGCTTTAATCGGTAAACTAAGAAGAAGAGTTATAAGTGCAATTAAAACAATCGTTCCAAACGGGATAACTACTCCTACTGCAATTGTTACGATTGATATAACCAACCCAGCTATCCAAGCTCCAGGAAGTAACGAACGTAAATCATAAAAACCATCATTTACTCGAATATGAAACGCACGCCTCTCCCGTTTTACACGAAAATAACCTAATAATATTGCGTAACCAGCAAAGAAATAAACCAATGGATGAAGAAGGAATCTGCCAATTCCAAGCAAAAGTTCCAGCAACCATGCAGTTATCAAAAAAATCACCACCTACTAATAAATTCGATTGTTTCATTCACGTTCAATATACTATTCTTTATTTTACCAAATACTTGACATAAAGCATACTTTGTTTTTTATGGAAATCTAGTGAATATAAGAAAAGCGCAAGCGTACATTTCCAACTCTAATTAAAAACACCTCTCCTTATGTAAGAGAGGTGCTTGTTATCCTTATTCAAATAGAACTTCAATCGCTTTTTTGAGCTGTTGGTCGTTCTTATCATCTCTAATTGCTTCAATTACTTTTGTTTCAAGTCTTGCTGCTGTTTTTTCATCTATTTTACCGGTTTCTTCTAAGTCATTTGCCACTTGGAAAGCTTTTACTGCTTTTACAGTTTCTTCACTAAAATATCCATCCACACGACCCGGATCAAAACCTAGGCCCTTTAGCATGACTTGTGCATTTTTGATTTTCTCATTGTTCATATTAAGCGCAAGTTCACTTTCGAATTGAATTGGATTTGCATAGAAAAACTCTGGTTGTTTAGCCTCTACTGTTGGTTCGATACCTTTTTTATGAATCCAATTTCCATCAGGAGTTAACCACTTGAACATGGTAAGCTTCAAGTTACTTCCGTCTCCCATATCACGCGCCTGCTGAACAGTACCCTTACCAAACGTTTTTTCACCAACAATGTCATATCCACCAGCTTCTTTTAACGCACCGGCAAGGATTTCAGACGCTGAGGCACTACCTTGGTCAGTTAGAACAACAATTGGATATTTCTTCTGCTCTTCAAGGGTAGAGAAAAAGCGCTGCTTTTGACCATCACGGTTCTCAATTTGTACATATGGCTTTTCCTTTGTAATAAGCTGTTTAAGGATTTCCTCAACACTTTCCAGGAGTCCACCAGGGTTACCACGAACATCGATTACAAGACCTTCTATCTTTTGATCTTCTAATTCACTAAGACCTACTACAAAGTCTTCTGCCGTTTTTTGAGCAAATGAAGTAATTTCGATATAACCAACCTTTTTATTTTTGAATTCCTTTACGGACGTATACACAGTTTCAATTGGGATTGTGTCACGTGTTACCTTCACTTCCATTAAATCAGTAACACCAGGTCTCATTACTTGAAGAATAACATCAGTTCCTTTTTCCCCACGGATTTTTAGAACTGCTTCATACAAATCAAGACCTTCTATACTTTCACCATCAATTTTGATAATTTGGTCATTTGGCTTCAAGCCAGCTTTTTCAGCAGGTGAATCCTTGAACGGAGCAACAATGGTTACCTTACCTTCAACCATACTTACTTCTGCCCCGATTCCTTCAAACGAAGATTCGAGAGAGTCGTTAAACTGTGCAGCTGTTTCTTCATCCATATAAGCTGAATATGGATCTTCTAAGGTTCCTACCATTCCTTGGATAGCGCCTTCTATAAGTTGATCTTCATCCACTTTTTCTACATAGCTTGATAATATAAGATTGTATGCTTGTGATATTTTAGATAGTTCACTGCCTTCAGATTCTTTTTGATCCCCTTGGTTATCTGTAGGGGCAGGCTGTTGAACGAGCGGTTGATCATTTCCTTTATCCAATAACTGAACTGTCAGGAATGTTACCCCAGACCCTAGTAGAAAGGTTAGTACCATGTATAATGCGACAATTTTACGATTCACCTATGTTCCTCCTCATCTCTTTAACAGTGCTTATAAAAGCCTTAAACATTTGTATGTATCTTTATCGGTTACTCCTTTAAAAGAATAATATTAATGTTTGTAGCTTTTATGTTCTTATTCATGTATTCCTCTAAGCAAATAGTTTGAAAGCCAAATCATTATCTAACTTTTGAACTATCCTACCAGAGTTACGGAAAAGGCACCACACATGCTTAGTGCGATGCCTTGGTATTTTACTATATGAAAAGCTTGTACCAGTTATGATTAGAAAATCTCGAGTGCCTGCCTACATGAGTAAAAATCAATGTGAAATTTCTTGATATTCCTACTATTTATTATAGAAGTTTTTTGAATGATGTAAAGAAAAATACTTTTTCTGTACTCTCACCGAAAGTTGGTGATGTATGATATAGAAAAGTGTTTTTAAGGAGTGAAGACTATGGGATATGAGATTTGTGAATTAAAAACTGTTGAAGAATGGTTAACTGCTTTTCCTGTGATGAATCAGCTACGAACACATTTAGACGAGGACATGTACATCCAGATGCTAACAGAAATGAGTAAACAAGGTTATCGGTTATTCGCGTTGATTGACGAAAATAAGGTATGTGCCGTAACAGGTGTCATTAATTTGATCAATCTATATAATGGGAACCATATTTATGTGTATGACCTTGTAACAGATGAGGAGAGCCGTTCAAAAGGCTATGGTGAAGCACTTCTTTTATATATACATGAACTGGCAGAGAATCTAGGTTGTTCCTCAGTTGCTTTAAGCTCTGGTTTACAACGTAAAGATGCCCATCGTTTTTATGAGGAGAGAATGGGTTACAAGAGAACGAGTTATGCATTTGTGAAAGAGCTGTGGAGTTTTTTGTAAAATGGCGGAGTGGTAACTCTGTGTTTTGCTGCTATCAGCCGTATTTTTTGAATAACGACAGTAAATCTAAGATAACGACAGTGTTTGTGTTTGCGGCCTAACAGCTGTATTCTTTATTTAAAGGCCGTAAACTCCCTTTATTTGTAAAATATTATTGTGTATTTTCAAATCCCCGTTTGTTTCTTAATCCAGACTGGGATTTCAAACTGATGACCGCTCCAACCCCCAGTAAATCATTCCCTTCATTTCCTCAATCCGCTTCATACCGAGCTTTTCTAGAACACGAATCGACGCAACATTATCTATATCACATTCCGCTTGAACTTTTCTAACTGCCTCATGTAAAAATGCCCACTCTACTAAAGCAATTGCAGCTTCCGTTGCATAGCCTTTGTTATGTTCGTCTGGATCAATCCCGTAACCTATTTCAACGGTTCCGTTGACAGGCTTACCTTTAAAACCAATGTCCCCTACCGTTTTACCGTCTTCCTTTCGTTTCGCCAACCATACATACCAACCAATTGTACTTTGGTCTGATTCTGTTTGGTTGAGTGCATATTGGATATGATCTAATAAGGGATAATTCGAATCAGTAAAAGATGCCAACGTGCATGGAACTAAACATAAACGCTCTGTTATTAACATGATATATTCTCCTTAATTTGTAACGAATGATAGATAGAATGTACCTTATTTCCTGTTAGGTAACAATCTATTTTTAGCTTAGTGGAAACACTATATTGGAAAAACAAAATGTTTGAAGCTAAAATAGAAGTATCTGCAAAGGAGGAGAATTTTGTGACACAAGTAAAAACAAAATCAGAAAATACACGCGAAGCACAATATGAAGTTAATCCATTATTTATAAACAGATGGTCACCTCGCTCATTTTTGGAGAAAGAGGTTCCTGAAGCTGACCTTTTAAGTGTCTTCGAAGCTGCACGCTGGGCACCTTCTGCCAACAATTTTCAGCCATGGAGATTTATCGTTGCAAAATCAGAGGCAGATCTCAAGCTATTCCATACGTTCATTAACCCAGGAAATCTTGTCTGGTGTGAAAAGGCTCCTGTCTTAACCCTATTGATTTCAAAAAAGACAACAGACAATGGGGAGAATCGTTACCATGCATTCGATTCAGGTACTGCTTTTGGTTATCTTGCTTTAGAAGCCGCGAACAAAGGATTAGTTACACATGCAATGGGCGGTTTTGACAGAGACAAAGCCAGAGAAGCACTACAAATTCCAGACGACTATGAAATTCAATGTGTAATCGCAATTGGCTACCAAGGAGAAAAGGAAGTTCTTCCTGAAAACCTGCAAGAACGTGAACAGCCAAATAACCGTCGTCCTTTAGCGGATACATTGTTTAATGGGAAATTCAATCAAACTCTGGTTTAAATGCAATATAGGCGTTAAACAAACGTTTGTTTAACGCCTTACCCCAATAACCACAAGCAATTCAAAAATAAGGCAAACGTTTGTCTGAATCGGGAAAACTCCTTCAAACAAATTTTTTTAGTTACTCGACCTTTAACAATGACTATGGGTATAACTTATCCACATTATCCACAAAACCCACATTGGTGGCAGTCACCACAGAAATACATTTGTCTTTTTACGGAGGACACTTCACACTGCTTTTTATCTTCCAAAAAAGCCGCTGTTTCGCTGCCTGACAGGCTTTACTCGAACAGTAAAAAGAGCCTTTTATGGCTCTTTTCTTGTCGTACTATTCTTAGAATGGAGTTATCCACAATTTCAACATTATCCACATTCGGCTTTTATTTCACAATAGATTTTAGCAGTTCTGCTTTTCAATCAGAATCTACCGCCACAATCTTTCACTCATAAGACATTAATAAGGATCTGCTTCGCGGCCCATGTTTTCAGCCTTGTCGACAGCTTTATCAGCTGCTGCAGAACTCGTATGGTCAGCATCCTTCATCAGTTCCATCGCCTTAGATAATCCTTCTCTTACACGTCTACCGTAATCTTCATCAGCATTTGTGAAGTATTCTAGCATCTTATTTTGTATTTCCGGCCGACAAATCTTAAGGTTATCAACCAAATTACGGATTAATTCTTCTCTTTCCCACTCTTCAAAGCTTCGATATGTTTCACCAGCTTGTCCGAAATCGTTTGGCCGGTCAATTTTTTCACGAACTAACTTGTCATTATAATGTGGCTCATGCACTTTGCCTTCCTGCTTTGCTTCCTTCAAACCACCGATAGTGGATGGTTCATAGTTGACATGTGGATTTCCGCTAGGAGGCGTATCCACTTGGTAAGACATTTGACCACCTCGTTGATTTGTAGCGACACGCTTTTTCGGAGCGTTAATTGGTAGTTGCAGATAGTTAGACCCCACACGGTAGCGTTGTGTATCTGAGTAAGAGAATGTTCTTCCTTGTAGCATTTTATCGTCAGAGAAATCTAAACCATCTACTAATACACCCGTTCCAAAAGCAGCCTGCTCCACTTCATTGAAGTAATTCTCAGGGTTTTTATTCAATACCATTTTACCAACCTTTAAGAATGGAAACTTATCAGTTGGCCATAGTTTTGTATCATCAAGTGGATCAAAATCCAGCTCCGGATGATAATCGTCACTCATGATTTGAACACATAACTCCCATTCAGGATAATCACCTTTTTCAATTGCTTCGTACAAATCTTGAGTGGCATGACTAACGTTGGTTGCCTGAATTTCATTTGCCTCTTTTTGCGTAAGGTTTTTAATTCCTTGCTTTATCGGTTCCCAGTGGTATTTTACAAGTACCGCTTCGCCATCCTTATTTACCCATTTGTATGTATTTACTCCAGATCCTTGCATTTGGCGATAGTTTGCCGGAATTCCCCATGGTGAGAACAGGAATGTAATCATATGTGTTGCTTCAGGAGTATTGGCTAAAAAATCAAACATCCTCTCAGGATTTGATAGATTTGATACCGGATCCGGCTTAAATGCATGAATCATATCAGGAAACTTCATTGCATCACGGATAAAGAATATCTTTAGATTGTTTCCTACTAAATCCCAGTTTCCATCCTCAGTATAAAACTTAACGGCAAAACCTCTAGGGTCACGCGCAGTTTCAGGTGACTCCATGGCACCAGCAACTGTTGAAAACCGTACAAATACAGGTGTTTTTTTACCAGCTTCCTGGAATAATTTTGCTCGTGTGTATTTTGAAACCGGCTCATCTCCTACTTTTCCGTAGGCTTCAAAATACCCATGTGCTCCAGCGCCTCGGGCATGAACAACACGTTCTGGTACACGTTCACGGTCAAAGTGTGAAATTTTTTCGATATAATCGTAATTCTCAAGTGTTGAAGGTCCGCGATTGCCAACTGTACGGATGTTCTGATTATCCGTTACAGGATGTCCCTGTCGATTTGTTAGAGAGTCCATTGATTCACCCGTACCTAAGCGGTCATCGCCAGGTCCTCCCACACCTTCCACATTTGTTCCATGGTGTTTTTTCTCGTTCATTTCAGCACTCCTTTAACTTCAATAAATTACCATCTAATTATTTCCATTTACCATTCATTTATGTATCAAGCTGAATTCTTTATAATCATTCTTCACTTATTCTCAAATGTAAGTAAAAATTAATACCTAGTTGATAATTGATAGTTTTAGTTCCATGGTACATCTCTACTTTTTTGTAGATTAACATCCTATTCCCATTACTAAATATAGCTAAGCAGAGACTCCAATCAAAAGAACCATTATTTTACCCATTCTTTAATTATAATTATTATAAAAAAGTATTGATTTTTTATTAAGAAGTGTTATCATTGTATTCGTAATGAAAAACATCTAAGAAGAGGTGATCTCGTTACATAACAATAGACTAACTACAAGTTGGGGGAGCTCCAGTCGGAGATAACCAAAACAACAAAGCAGATTCTGAATACGGAACTCGTATCGCACAAGGTCTGGCTTAGAAATACCTGCTGAAGTTCTAGCATAATTAGATAAAGCAAACCTATTATTCTTCATTTTATTCTCACACTCTAGGTATCCGGCTTCACACTCGGATACCTATGCTTTTACTAGATTTAATTTGATTCATCGCTGATATTAGAGGAAATTGAGGTCTTTTCATAGAACTTTAGAAGTAAATCTTATAGAATATAATATAAATATTACGATTACAGAGGATGTTTATTGTGGAAGAAGAACTAACTGAACTTATACCATTTCTAAAGGAACGTGGATTGCGCATTACACCTCAGCGAACTTTAATCTTACAAACCATTATATCTTTAAAGGGGCATCCAACTGTTGAAGATATCCACCGCAAACTGCCTTATATAAGCCTTGCTACTATCTATAACAATGTGAAACTCTTTGTATCATTGCGGATATTAAAAGAATTGCCTTACGGTAACGGATTAAGCAAATATGAACTAGCGAATCAACCAAATCACTATCATATTTTATGCGAGTCCTGCGGGGAAATTATCGACTTTAACTTTCCACCATTAAAAGAGCTTGAACATGTAGCCTGCAAACTAACTCAATTTAAGATCCGCTCTCATCAAATGGAAGTATACGGATTATGTACAACATGTCAAAATCAATAACAAGTACAAAAGAAGGTGAAATATTGAATTCAGTCAAAGAGATTTGTCCAAAATGTCAAACTGAAATTAAATCACTTAAGCATACGATCAGCTGCGAGTGTGGAACAAAAATAAAATTAAAAAAATCAATCGCTTAACCTGCACAACTTGTTTATGTGACTAACAATGTTGTGTTTTTTTTTGATTAATTTTACTAGTACGTTAGGATTCTCCCAGAAGTAAGTACCTAAAATAGAGTAGGTGAATACCCTATTGATGCAAATAAAAGCACACCCCAAAAAGAGATGTGCTTTTTCAACTCTATACTTTTAAGAATTTACGAACAGACATTAAGCTTCCCCATACACCGATAAATGCACCGAGAACAAGTAATAAACCAGATACTTGGAAGGCAAATGGATTAAATGGTAACAATTCTAAGAAGGTACCACTCAACTGTGGTTGAATTAAATCATACAGGAAGTTGTAAGAACCAAGAATTATACCAATTGGAATTGCTGAGCCTAGAATACCTAAGAATAACCCTTCTAGGAAGAATGGCCATCTAATAAACGAGTTTGTAGCGCCAACTAGCTTCATAATCTCAATTTCTCTTCTTCTAGCAATGATTGTAATTTTAATTGTGTTAGAGATTAAGAACATGGCTGTAAAAAGAAGCCCGATAATTAACCCTAATCCAATATTACGAGATACATCAACTGTACTAAAAATCTTTTCAATTTTACCTTTTCCATAGTTTACACTGTGCACGAAATCAAAGGTCTCAATTTTTTCAGCAACTGTAACAATGTCTTTTGGTTCCTTTGTTTTGATTACAAATACATCATAAAGTGGATTACTTTGTTCATAAAGCTTAAATATTTGTCCATCCTCACCAAAACTGTCAATCATGCTTTGGAGTTCTTGATCCTTTGATGAAAATGTAATGGATGAGACTTGCGTAATTTTTTCTATTTCTTTTTTCAATGCATCTTGTTCTTCCTCTGTAGCTGTTAAATCTACATGAACCGAGATTCGAACATCTTTTTCAAGTGAGGTTGCCATACTATTCAAGTTCATCATTAGAACAAGGAATACTCCAACTAAAATTAAGGTTACAGTTACAGCACTCACGGATGCAAAAGTCATCCAACCGTTACGGGCAAGATTTTTGGTACTTTCTCTGAGGTGGCGGGTAAAAGTATTAATCTTCATAACCATACTCACCCCTTACTTCATCACGCGCGATTTTTCCGCCTTCAATAGCAATAACACGTTTTTTAATTGTATTTACAATTTCACGGTTATGTGTCGCCATCACAATTGTTGTACCACGGAAGTTAATTTCTTCAAATATATTCATAATCTCCCAAGACGTTTCCGGGTCAAGGTTTCCTGTCGGTTCATCAGCAATCATCACGCCAGGTGAGTTAACAATTGATCGTGCAATTGAAACACGTTGCTGCTCCCCACCGGATAACTCTTGTGGAAGAAATCTAGCTTTATGCTTTAGCTTTACTAAATCTAATACTTCCATTACACGCTTTTTAATATTCTTCGGATTTTCCTCAATTACTTCTAACGCGAACGCTACATTTTCATATACCGACAAACGTGGTAGTAGCTTAAAGTCTTGGAACACAACTCCAATATTTCTACGAAGGAGAGGAACTTTGCTTTCTTTTAGCTTTGCAAGATTAATTCCATTTATCATAATTGAACCTTTAGTTGGCTTTTCTTCACGATACATCATTTTAATGAACGTCGATTTCCCAGCTCCACTTGGTCCAACCACATAAACGAATTCACCTTGTTTGATTTTCACATTTATACCGTTAACAGCCACTACGCCATTAGGATACTTTTTATATACATCTTGCATTTCTATCATTATGAAATCACCCATAATCGTTTTTTTGTAGTTTCTAAATGTATGAGAAACCCAATTTGGTTCGGTTATATATTTACTTATAGAGCATATCAAAACTTTGCGAAATAGAAAACGTCAAAAATCGCGTTATTTTTCACATTCTCCATTATAACATCAAAATTCGTCAAAATAAGACCAAAAATATTACATTTTGATTTCACTACGTTGAGGATGGTATAGGTTAGTTTGTCGAGAGTTAGTTTTGTAGGGTTTAGAAGTTATGTCTGTGGTAGAAATTGCTTGTTTTAGAAGAAAAAAACGATAACTAAGTCTAAATTTGAAAACTCTTTACAAAATAAAAAACTCTTTGCCGAAACAAAGAGTTTTTGTTATGGTATTATTTTTTACCTGCTAACCATTCAGCAACTGCATCTTTTTCTGCACCTTGAACGATTCCAGCACGCATTGCACCACGACCATTTTCAATGATGTCAGCAATTTCGTCTTTTGAGTATTTCGATCCAATTGTTTGTAATGTTGGACCTGCTCCACCAGATAAGTCTTTACCATGGCATGCTGCACAGTTTTGTTGGAAGATTTCCTCTCCGTTTGCAGCGGTTGCTCCACCATCACCTGCTGGCTCATCTGTAGCATTGTCGTCCCCACCACAAGCAGCTAGAGAGAATACAAGTGTAGTGCCTAATAAAAAGCCTAGTAGCTTACGTTTCACAAAATTTACCCCCTATTAAAATATTTACCATTATACAAATATTATTATACCCAATCTACGCCCTTTTAAAACCCTCACCTAATACCTCTGCAGCATCCATAACTACGACAAACGCAGTAGTATCAACGCTTCGAACCACTTGTTTCAATTTTGTGAACTCTGTCTGATCAACCACACACATAAGCATTGGTCGTTCATCGTCAGTATATCCACCATAGCTTGACAGCTTTGTAACACCTCTGTCCAGCTTTTCAAAAATCATTTGACGAACTTCATCCTGCTTGTTTGTAATAATAAGAGCCATCTTTGAATAGCCCAGACCCACTTGTACAAGGTCAATCGTTTTACTTGTTACAAACAAACCTATTAATGCGTATAAACCACTTTCAATATTAAATACAATTGCTGCTGCTAGTACAATTAGACCATCTATTAACAAAACACATTTACCAAGGGAAATCCCTGTATATTTATGTACTATTTGAGCAGCCAAGTCTGTCCCACCTGTAGAGGCGTTCCCACGGAATGTAATTCCTAATCCTAACCCGACACCAATTCCACCAAACAAAGAACCTAATAAAGGGTCAAGTGTAGCAGGCTCTAAATTCCGAGATAGAAACACTACAAGTGGTAAAAATAGTGTTCCTATTAAGGTTCGAATACCATACACCTTTCCCAGGAATATGACGCCTGCAATAAAAAGTGGAATATTAAATGCCCATTGAACATATGCCGGTTCCCAACCGAGAACTGCATACATAATTGTACTTATTCCACTAACTCCTCCAGACGCAACTTTATTTGGCAGCAAAAACAAATTAAATGACAGTGCAACTATAGCTGAACCAAGTAGTATGTATATATATTCCTTTACCATCTGGAGCTTTGGATTTATATTGTGCTGACGTCTTTTTTTGTACATGTTAAAACCCCCGTTAAAAGAAAACTCTTCTTTCTTTCAAAAAGTTTCTCTTTTTTTTGATAACTTCCATAGATGCAAGGTTTAGGAACATGCCCTTGTATTGTACTTGTTCCATGTAAAATCAATCCAAGATTGTTTTAGAAGAATCTTACCAACTATTCCTTTTTGAACCTCTAAACACCACTAGAATCAATAACCTTTGGAAGTATATCACGGCTTAAAAACCCTGTAAACGCCAGCAATATAACGTGGTAAAGCAACAAAATATACCCTACTACCCCTAGTTTGCAACAAGTAATGAATAAATATTACAAAACATATTCCTTTGCGCATGAACCTATCCACATATCCCCAAAATCCACATTGGTGTCAGGCACCACAAAAATACATTATCCCCGATTTGTCCACCCCAGACGGACACACCTACTAAAACGTCTAAAAAAGGACACCCAAAAGGGTGCCCAGAGAATTAATTTTTTACATGTTAGTCACTGCCAGACTTGTTTTGTTTCTGTTTTTTGCTTGATTGACCATTATCTTTCCCTTTGATAAAGGTCCAGATGTCAGAGACTGTTCTTCCGGTGTACTTATCCTCCACTACTACATACCATGAATATGTTTTACTAGGCTCCAATCCTTGCCAAACCGCTTCTGCAATACTTCCACTTTTTGCTTTGTCGGTAGCAATTATATTGTCTGTATATACATTAACCGCAAAATAGTCGGTAGCAACTCGTTTTTTACTTGGGGCCAAGTCCATATTAATAACAAACTCATCTTTTTCAGGGAATGCGCCAGGTTCATAGTAGTTATAGTCCTCTAGATACGGTGAATACGTATTTACCAATATACGATTGTTATCTTGATCGAAGTGAAGCAGTCTCATATATCCTTGACCACCTTCTGGTCCTGCTTGATAATCTGCAAGCATTTGTGTAACTAGACGTTCAGGTTCACCATCTCCATTATCGTCAATCTCATCTACTAAGGTTTGCGCCTCATGATAGTGGCCACTTAAAACCGCGATTACATTCTGATTTGGAACGACAATCTCATTATAAAGCTTTTCACCGAGAGGATGTCTTGAACCGGTTGCCAGTAAGTACTCATGGAAATTTAGAATCGCTTTTCGGTCTGGATGTGCAGCAAGCACGTCATTTACCCACTGGATGCCCTCATCTGTTACACCCCAGCCTAGATACACCATAATAAAGTCATTTCCGCCTGCTGAGATTAGATCATAGTGACCTCTGTTGTTTAAATATGATCCACCATAGTATGGTTTATCTTTGAATCGCTGCTCTCCAAAATACTTATAGTACTCTGTATAATCATTGCTTACTTGATCCACATCATGGTTACCTGCTAATACTCCATAAGGAATTTGGTTGTCATCAAGCACCTTCATAAATGTATCGGCATTTTTCCATTGATATTCCTGAGTTGACTTGTTCACTAAATCGCCTGTGTGGAAAACATATTTAATCTTCAACTCTTTCTGCTTTTCCGCAATCCACTGTGTTTGCCTTTCATAAATATAAGGAAAGCTTTCGGAGTAAAATTGAGTATCTGACATCCAGACAAATGTGTAATCATATTCATCCGGTGTACTTGGGATTTCATCTTGAATAAGTACGTTTATTTTTGAATCCTTAACATACTCTCCAACAGCAACTGGTCCTTTCAACTCAAAATCTTCTGTTCCATTGGCAACTTGATAATCAATTAAGATCCATTTTGCTGAAGCATAATTCCACGCGTACATCGATACTTTTCTACCTTCAAGAGAATTCCCTTTCCAAAAAAGCTCCACTTTGTCATTTTCGTCAACCGAATCGTCCACAGTTACATCAAAACGCTGGTATGGAAACTGAGTATCTGAGTCTGAAACTAAATAGTTACCGTCCTCCTCTGCAACAAGCGAAATCTCCTCGGATGAAAAAGCCTGTTCTCCTGCAGGAATCATTTCAAGAGGCGGCTCAAAATCAGTTGCATTTTTAAAACCACTCACATTCCCGTTTGAACTCACATCATACTTATATCCTTCATAAAAGGTAACATCTAATTTATCCTCGGTTGGATCTGTTACCATTACTTGTAAAATCGGGTCACCACCGACTGTTTCGTTATTTGATGGTGACACTACCTCTGGTGAGTCTGGATTTTCATCTACTACTGTAAACTCAACTAATTTCTTCTGTTTGTTACCCGCTAGGTCAGTTGCCGTGATAAGTAGCTCATGCTTCCCGGCTGTTAGTTCTGAAGAAGAGGTTTCAAAAGGAACTTCAATTTCTTTTCCATCCAGCATTACATGAAAGCTTTCAACACCCGATAGCTTATCTTTTACATCTGCATTAATTGAAAAGGAACCTTTGTATTCTTTTCCATCCTTTATATTGGTTTTGATAGTAGGTGATGTATTATCTACAACTACTTGGGCAGTTACCTCTTCATCAATATCTTGGACTTTTACAGTATGTTTTCCATCTTTAACTGAAGTTGTGTCCCACTTATAGGTTCTTGATCGTGCTTCATTATTAGAAATTGAAAATGTAAAATCAACAAATGGGTTTGCATCATTCATTTTTAAAATTTGATTTTGGTCACTGTAAGCAGGGTCTCTAATGATTGTTCCATCTGCGAGTACGAGGCGGACATTTTTCAAATCATAATCATCACGGTTTTCTGCTGAACCTAAATCAAATGGCGACGCCTTATTTCCTGACCGCACTGTAATAACTGTATCCCCAACAGCTAGGCGTTCAGGTGAAATTGGAATACTAAACGTCTTCCACTGTGTTAGCCAGTCGTCATCCATAATGTAAAGAACTTCTTCACCCATTGTTACAGCATTTTGAAAATACGTATTGAGGCCATTAACATCAAACGCAAAGTAAGCGGTATGCTCAACGGATTGATATAATCCATCTTTTATTTCATTTCCATCGATAAACATTTTAATATCTTCTGGGCCATCCTTTGCAGAGGTAGCCTTTAGTACCTTTTCTCCAATGAGCAACTCATCATTTTTAACATTTACTCGTAAGCTTGAGAAATCAAGATCATTTGTAATTGTCACGCGGTAGGTTTCACTTGTGACCTCTGTACTGCCATCAGAAACTACAAAATAATAGTCAACATACTGATTACCAATTAAATCAGGTGAGAAAATTGTATGATGATAAAGTAAATCATCGAAATTTTCTTGTAAAATTGCTTCTCGATACGTGTCCTGATTATCTATTTTGTAAAAGAGGCGTACTGATTTTACTTCTTTATCATCAGTTACGTTAGCTACGATATCAATATTGTCCTTCTGATTAACCTCTGTTACAGTTGTTAGGTTTTCGATAGTAGGCGGAACTGTATCCTCCTCCATTTGAACGCGCTTACCAGGGACCTGGAATCCTTCTACTTGACCTGGCGTCGCATCCAGTATTCCGACCTTTTTTACAACTGTTGATTTATCTAATGGATATTGATAGATGATTCCTTTATTTGCATGGGTATCATCTACATTTGGCTCATCATTGTAGTATGCAACTGATATCTCTTTATGAGTATTTGTACCAACCACTAGTCCACGCATACTGCCGTTTGCCATTCCATCACTAAAGATTTTAACGATATTTTTATTTTCAACTAAGCTTGAACCATAGTTCGCATTAAAATCAGCTACAGTAGCCTGTGTGTTTTGGGAATTAATAATCCAAAACACCAGTGTTTCTCCAGCAGGTACGATAACATCCTCAGGTATAGATGGCCAAACCACATCTGTCGCTGGGTCAGTCCCATATCGGTAATACAGCTTGTAGTCCTTAAAATTTAAATCCTTATTACTGTTATTATAGATTTCAATAAATTCATACCCATCAGATGAACCGACATTTGTAGAATCAGGTACTATCTCAGTAACTAGTAGATACGGTATTTTTTCATACTCAACATCAGGCTGCTCCACCTGAATGGAGTATTGCTCCGTATGACTAGAATTCACACCATCTGTCGCTTCAATGAAATAGATAATCGATTCGTATACATCAAAGCTAGGAATCTCTGCAGTGTATGTTTCTCCATTAGGAGTCATCGGAATCGTTGAAAAATCAGGATCACTTTCTTTTTTATAATGAAGCGTAACGATCGGAACTGTAATGTTATCTTTTACATTTGCTTCTACAAATACCGGAGTTAATGGTTGGCTCCTAGTCACAGGTGTGTGAGTAATAATTGGTGCTTCTGTGTCCTCTGGAATATCAGGTAGAGTTACTGGTGTTTCCGGCACTTGAACTAGTTCGATGCTCCCCGGTGTTGGTGAGGTTAATACCTGGTATTTCTCCATTTCAGTACTTGTTGTTGGATATTTGTATTCAATAACCGCTCCGGTATTATCACTTTCACCGCTGAGATAGCTGGCTGATATGACCTCCATACCCGTATGGTCCTTTATTGCAATGGCACGGTTTCCTCCATTTGCAAACCCAGGGAATGCATCTTTGAATTGTACAACCTGATTCCCTGTTAGCTCCGCACCAAAGTTTGCATTGAAGTCCGATAGTGTTTTATCTCCGTTATTGAACCAAAAAACAAGTGTCTGTTGTGGTTCTATTGTAGTGACTGGTAGTAAAAAGGGCAGTTCATTTCCGGTATCAGTATATCGATAGATGAATGAGTAATTTGATAAAGGTAGTGGTTGATTTGTATTGTTATATAGCTCAAAATACTCATAATAATCAGTTCCACCGCCTGCTGTGTTTGGTGAGATTTCAGTAATTAATAAGTGAGGTAGATTATTATAATCTGCTTCTGATGAAGGTGCTATTTCTTCAGTAGTATATTGATATTCCTGAGAAACTACTACCTCAATAGGCTCACCTTTCGGGAAAACTACTTCACTATTTGTTTGTGTGACAGCTATGTAATAGCGTAAATTGTTAGTTGAAAGTTCCTCCTGTGGAATGATAGCCTGGTAGGCTGCGCCTTCCAGCAGGTTCATTTGAACAATTTTAAATTCTTCACCTTCTGCAATCTGATAGTGAAGTGAGGCATTGAATTCAGTTGAACTTGTTATCTCAGCAGTAATCACCATATCTTCTGATGAATTTACTTCAGTAACTGGTGTGTGCTGAATTTCCGGGGTATCACTGGTTTCTTCTGTAGGTGTTGTCTGTCCTGCCTCGGATTCGTCTGTAGGCATCTCTGGAGTTGTTTCTTCTTGTGTCTTATTAGTACTATTTTCTGCTTTCTCTTGTGGAGTTGCGTTTGTGGTCTCATCCGTTTTCTCAGCATACACAGGGTTTGAATTACTTGTAAAACTAACATTTGAAAGCAACATTACTAGCACAACAGAAAACACTAACCCTTTTTTAAACTTGTTCCTCACACGTTTCCCTCTCATACGTACCTCCACTATTTATTTCTAAGCTTCTAAACCAATCTTATCTGTATTCTATTAATAGCCTGTAAACTTCATGTAAAAATTATAATAAATCTGTGAGGAATGAGAGGAAAGACCTAAATCAGTCTGGTGCCAGGCACCACAGAAATACACTTTCACCGATTTGTCCACCTCAGGCGGACACTATTGTGTTATTCCCCTGAATTTGCACTTTATTTGTTTGAGGCATAAGAAAATGGAGTAACCGTAAGTTACCCCATTTCAATATTCTTATCATATTACGTTCAATTCTTCTAAAATTTACTCCTATAATAAAACTATTCATAAAAAACAGGTATCCACTTAAGCGGATACCTATTTTAAAGGACTTTACCAACTTATACCCTTCAGTAATTACACATTTTTCGCGTCTCTACGGCGGATGATGCTTCGTCTTAGTGCGACAGCTCCTGCAGCAGCAGCTCCTGCAAGACCTACGATTGTTCCTGCGAATAGAGTTTTATTCTCGTAGAACTTAACAAGTACGCTTTTCTCAACGATTTCAAAGGAAATTTCCTCAGTATGTTCATTCCCCGCAACATCAGTTGCATGAACTTCTATTTTATACGTATTAATCTCTGATAACGTTGTTGTAATGACTTGATTTCCATCTTCATTTGTAACATCTGCTTCAAAAAGCTCACCATTAATTGTCACGGATTTAAGGTCATCAGTTGGATTATCTAATTTAATTGAAACTGTTACAGGGTCATGGTACGTTTCGCCTGCTTTTACGCCTTCATACACAACAGCTGGTGCTGTTTTATCAATGATGAATTCAACGCTTAACTGCTGGATATTACCCGCTTTATCTTTTACTTCAAAGAATAATACGTGCTTTCCTTCTTCTTCGATTGGGTCTCCAAGATTATATGGTTGACCATTTAAAGTTAGTGAGATGATATCATAAGCACTCATATCCTCTATTAATAGTTCAGGCATAATTGTTTTATTGAAGTACTCATTTGAAATTGGTTCTGAAAACTTAATTACTGGTGATGTTTTATCAATTGTAAATATAATTGTACGTGCTGAAACGTTATTCGCTAAGTCAAATATCTCAGCTTTTAATGTGTAATCACCTTCGTCTTCAAGGGTAATTCCATTTTCAAACGGGCGGCCATTCAATGTAACATATGAACGTTCACGATCTAAATATCGGTCAGAGAAGTTAACAGTTGGTGCCTGGTTTTTATTAAAGAACCCATCCAATATCCCAGAAATAGTTAGCGATGGTCTTGTGGTATCAACGATAAAGCTAATTTGAAGGGTTGATTCATTACCCGCTTTATCTCTGGCTACCACATTGTAGTTATATGTTATTTCTTGAGACGCAGTTGGAACTCTTCCTGTAACATTCGATCCATTTAATGTAACAGAAACTATCGTATCTTCACTTTCAGCAAGTGCAAATTCAGGTGTAAACACTTCATTAATATATTCGCCATCCGTAATCACACGGCTTTGACCTCTAAACTTAGGTGTTATTACAGGATCTGTTTTATCGATTGTAAAAGCAATTTGTTGACTGTATTCATTTCCAGCCTTATCAATTGCTGCTACTTGGATCACATAGTCACCTTCTTGGCTGAAGTTATGACTTAGTCTAGCTGTATTGTTCGAAACTGAGAAAGCACCAGCGTTATAGCCTCTTCCATCTCTTGTTACAGTAATACGATTTACATCTAGGTTTACGTCCCTAATAGCAACATTTACTGGTTTATCAATATTGTAATGTTGAGCATTCTCTACACCGGTAATTTCAATTGCTGGCTTTGTAGTATCGATTGTAAATGTCTTGCTTGCACTAATTGGTCCGTTTCCTGCCTTATCCGTAGCTCTAATGCCAACTGTATATAAACCGTCGTCATTAAAGTTATAGCTTAGGCTAGATAGTTTACTAGAGTTTTTCCAAGCACCAATATTAAAGGTAGCCCCATCTTTTGTTGCAGTTAATTCAACTTCATTAGTAGTAAAGTTCAGTTCATCAACCGATACAGTAACTCTTTTACCTGTTGGATTGAAAGATTGATGATCAACTCCATCAATTTTTACAACTGGGTTTGTTTTATCGATAATAAACAAAATTTGATTATGCTTTGTTTTATTACCTGATTTATCAGTAGATTCAAAGTTAAGTACATACTCACCTTCTTCTTTGAATGTATGAGTAAGACTTGCCACTGAACCTGACTTAGTAAATGATCCTACTTGATAGTCCTTACCATTCTTTGTAACGCGAAGTGAAGTAGTGTCAATGTTTGTATCTCTTACAATAAACTCAACTTCTTTATTTACTTTGTAATTGAAATCATGTTCAACACCTTTTATCTCGAGTTCAGGGTACGTTTCGTCTACGGTAAATGCTACCACTTGCTTCTCCCCACTATTATCCGCAGCATCAGTAGCTGCTACCGTTACAACGTAATCTCCATCATCATTGAAAGGTATTTCAAGACTTGATTCCACATCCTGGTTCTTCCATTCGTTAAATGGATAAGAGCCTCCATTTCTTGTAACACTAATAGTAACTTTATTATTTTTGTAGTTTAGTTCATTTACTTTAATTGTTGCCTTTTGTTTTTTATCGTAATAGGTACCGTTTTTCACACCGTCAATTTTTATAACAGGTGCAATATTATCAACCGTAAATGTATGTTGTTTTTCATTTGCTTTGTTTCCAGCAAAGTCCTCCGCATTTACAATGACCTCGTATTCTCCATCTTTCTCAAAGGTTTGAGTAAACAAATAACCTGCTTCTGTTTCTTCCCAATTAGCATCTTCCACTACTTTGCCATTGACCTTAACCTCTAGTAAGTCCGAATTAAAATGTAGGTCATCTATATTAATTGTTAACTGATTGTTCTTTTGAACAAATCCCTTATTCGGAATACCTGCAACTGAAATTTCAGGCAACGTACGGTCGATAGTAAACGCTAGTTCTTTTGTACTTTCTTTTCCAAAGTAGTCCGTAGCTGTTACCGTTACAAAATACTCCCCTTCGTCTACTAGGTTTATCGTTTTTCTTTGTGTAAATAACCATACAACCTCGTCAGCCCATTCACCAGTTGGAATTTCTGTTGTTTCACCATTATGCTTTCTTATGACTGTTATTTCTGGAAGGAACGGTGTGTAATCTTCAACCGAAACAGTCAAGTTTACTTGATTCTCATTAAAGTAAGTTCCATTTACAATTGAATATAAAATTTCTGGAACAGATTTATCGATTGTAAACTGTATAGTAGACGAATGCTGATTTCCTGCTTTATCCTTAGCACTGATTTGAAGCTGGTATACGCCATCTGCAGTGAATAAGTGTGAAGTTGTAGCCGCACCATCTTTCACCTCAAGTGGATCGATCGTATACTCTTTGCCGTTTTTAAGTACTGCTACATCAGCATCCTCAAGATTTATATCACTTACATCAATCTGAACATTTTTATCCTCGGCATATCTAGAGTTATTCTCTACCCCAGTTACATTAATAACAGGTTTTGTTTTATCCATTGTAAAAGTAACAGTCTTTTCAGTTGCAGTATTTCCTGCATCATCAGTTGAATTTAGAGTAATACGATATTCCCCATCATTTTTAAAAGAGTACTTTGCTTCAGCTGTAGTACCCGATTTTTTTGAGAATGTTACATCTGCTTTAAACTCTGAATCGCCAACCTTTTCAATTACCGCATTAATTTTAGTCTCGTTTAGAGTCAACTCATCAAATGCAGTCATCACTACTTCTCTATCAGTTTTATAATAACCATTATTTTCTACACCTGTAATGGCTAGTTCAGGGGCAGTTGTATCAATCGTAAAAGTAACCGGTTTAAAATCATCTTCATTTCCTGCTAGGTCAATAGAGGTTACATCTATTTCATAACTGCCATCTTCAGTAAAAGTTCGATTTGAAAAAGCCTCTACACCTTTTACCTCAAGGTACTTTGTACCATTGCGTTTAACTGTTAATAGTCTTTTAGTTGTATCTTCATTTTTCTCAGTTAAATTAAAAGAGATTTCTTTTGATTCCTTGTATTTGTTACCTTCAGTCACCCCAGCAATTGTTACAACAGGCTTTGTTTTATCAATTGTTAAGGTGTGCGGACCAAGCACGTATTTTTCCTGCTGCCTTCTATCATTAAAGGAAACCTTGATTTGATAAGCTCCTTCATCTTGTAGTTTTAAAGTTGCTTTTCTCCCTCCAATTGAAAAATTCGGTGTGACTGTAATTGGAATACCATCTTTTTCAATTGTTGCCTCAAAATTAGACATTCTGATATCATTTATTACTTCAATTTCTACATTCCCATTGTAAAAACCATTGCTAGTTTTATTTTTAATATTAAATTCCGCTTCCTTCTTGTAGATTGAGAATAATCTTGTTGCAGGAGGATTCGTAACATTCCCGGCTTTATCCGTTGCTGTTACTGTTACTACATAATCCCCAGCTTGCTTAAAAGTAATTGTTTCCTCTCCCGAACTCCAATCAAGTTCATCCTCAATAACAAAATCTATTTCATCTTTTTTAACAGTTACATTTACATTTGCAGGATTATAATTCTCATCACTTATACTGATTTTTATTGCAACATCTTTGTATTCAATTGGATTATCTTCGCCTACTCCAGTAAAGGAGATTCCTGGAGCACTTGTATCTCTTTCAATTGAAAAAGATGCTGCCACGTCATTAGGAATATTCCAGTCATTATTTGCAAAATCAATATGTATTGGAATAACTAAATCTTCAGTTTCAGCAGGCACAGTGACAGTAACCTCATATAAGCCTTGAAACGCTCCATCAGTTTCAACTTCCTTGATTGACGTTGTTCCAATTTCAGTAGTTGCTGAAAAAGGAATACCTACAACAGGAGGTGCTGGTTCCTCACCAGGCGTACTATTTTCTGTTCCATCTACCGGGTTTTCTGGTTCGCTACCATCACCGCCAGGGTTACTTAGTTCTTCTTCCTGTGGTTCTTCTGGAACTTTTATTGACTCCAAATAGTTTTGATAGTCTTCCGTCAAATCCACCTTAAAAGTAATCTGGTCTTGATTTGAGAGCCATTCTTTTGTAAAGTCTTCTGAAATATCCCATTCATCATTATTAAATATGACCTTTCTCTCAATATCTCCTTCTGAAAATACATTCCCACTAAACAACGCTACCGACAATACAACCAACAACACAGCCGGTATCCAAAATACAGTTTTATTTTTTCGATAACTTCTTGATATCATGCCTATCACTGACTAAATGCCCCCCTTTTTTCGATTACTTGGTTTGTGTGGATAATCATTACATCCACTTCTATTTCAAAATTTGATTTTTCTTTTGTTACGTTCAACAATGCGGTTTCTCCATCACCTTCTGTAAGAATCGTTGTTTCATCTTCGTCTTGCAGAAGTGTTGTCTCATCGTCATCATCTGATAAAAGCATTGTTTCTTCATCATCAGTACCTAATATCGAGGTTTCTTCTTCCATATAAGCCGCAGTTTCTTTTTCAACTAAAAGCTCCGTTGGTGCCATGTATTTCTGATCATTTGGCAGAATAGCTGTTGGCTCCAGTTCCTGACTCATAATTGCTGTATCTTCCACTGCAGCAGGAACATCTTTTTTACGAAGTTTTATTTCGCTAGTTGTTTTCTTTGTTTCTGTATCGGTACGTCTAGATTGACCAGTAACTGCACTTGCTTTTTTCCGAGAGCGGTAGCCTGTAATGTCCGTCAGCACCTGTGAGATTTTAAGTTTCATAAAAACGATAATTGATATAATGAGAGTGATTATTGCTCCTGCTAATCCTCCATAAAACATAATCTGATATTCCAACTGACAGCCCCCCTTTCAAAACGAAATGCGCAAGCGCCTTGGTCAGCCCCGACAAGCGCTGGCCGACTAAAGTCGCCACGTCCTGTGGCAACGTCGGCACTAGCACGTCCTGTGCGTCGGAACCCCGAGTAGACTGTACCGCCGCAGGAGGGGTGAAGCGACCTCGAGGGGCTAGGCGCTGGAGCTAGACACGAAAATTTATTAGTAGAAGTTTTTTTATTCATTCGTTATAAAAGTCCTTTACGATATATTCAAATTCGCCATTCTTCTCATAAGCTTTTTATATGCCTCATTTTCTTTGGCACCTTCCAGTTTACCTGCTTCATCACATATCTTCTTTGCTTCACTGTAGTTACGCTGAGCCTCATCTTTTCCTTGCTCGACATCTAGTAAAAGATTCCCTAGCTTAACATAAGCGTTCAGACTTTCCGGGAACATTTTAATTACCTTTTGAAACTGTTCTGTAGCCTGAGAGTACTCGCCCATCTCTTGATAAATAACGCCTAAATTGACCATGACCTCTTCTACGTTTGGTACGTTCAAGTCTAGTAAGAGATTATAATGCTCAACTGCCTGCTCAAAGTCCTCTCTAGCAGCAACTTGATCAACCGCTTTTACATTCACACCTCTACTATAAAAAGCCTGTGCAAGCTTTTGTTCAAAATCAATCTCGTACTTTAACTGTAGTGATTCATTTTCAGTTAACGCCAGTACATCCTTTGCTTTTTGAACAACGGTTATTGCTTTCGTATTTGCTTCAGGAATTTGTCCTTTATAGGAGATGTAAATATTCGCTAACGAATTATAGTTATCTACCTTTTTAGAATCATTTGGCAGGTTGTCATTATACGATTCAAACTCCAGTAGGTTGTCTGAGAACTCATTGTAATCAATGTTCATTCCACCTAATGTGGTAGCAAGCGTTTTATAGTAAGTCGCATCTGGAATATCTTCTGCATCGACTTGTTTAAAATATTTCAAAGCAACCGGGTAGTCCCGTTTTCTATCAAAATAGGTCATACCTAACTTAAATAAGACTTCACTATTTTTATGGATATTTCCATATTCGTCATTAACATATTGTTCAATCTTTGTAAGACCGGCATCAACCTCATTACGGTTAATGTAGACATCAAGTAGATTAATATAAGCAGAGGCTCGCCCCTTATCAACAGCAATTGCTTTTTCTAAAAGTTGAATAGCATCCGTGTCATTTCCTTCAATCAATGAAATACTCGATTCATTGACCAAGCCCATATAATCCTGGAATTGTTCGCTCTTCATTCCCTTATAGCCAAAGACCGTTGTTGTAGAAAAAGCGAGAAACAGTGTAGCTGGAATTAAAAATAAATATAGCTGTTTGAATAGTTTCTTTCGGTAGCCTGCTGTTAGCTTATTGATGTTTTCCAAGTCATAAAATAGTTCTTCACAGGTTTGGTACCGATTTTCAGGCTCTGCCTGGGTACATTTTAAAATGATATGTTCGAGCCCCTCAGGAAGAGAAGGATTCCAATGCCGAATTGGTTTAACCTCATACGGTGGGTCATTTAGACTTTTACCCGTAACTAGGTGATATAACGTAAGTCCTAAGCTATAAATATCCGTCCTTGCATCCGTACGTTTTCCTGATAATTGCTCAGGTGCTGCATAGCTCTTTGTTCCAAGATTGGTCGTATCAGTTAAACTTTCATCCTTAAATTCTCTGGCAATCCCGAAGTCGATAAGTTTGATTTTGCCTTCTGGTGTCAGCATAACGTTATCCGGCTTCATATCACGGTAAATAATTGGATGTGGCTTTCTTGTGTGAAGATAACCAAGTACCTGACTCAGCTGCTTCGCCCAATCTATAACTTCCTTTGCCCCAATCACTTTTTCCCGCTGCAGCTTTTGCTTAAGAGATTCCCCTTCGACATAGTCCATTACGACATAAATATCACCTTCAGACTCGATAATGTCGTAGATCTTTGGAAGAGCTCCATGGTCTAACTTCTTTAACATATTCGCTTCGACTACTAAACTATTAATGAGCAGTTCATTATTGCTGTTACCGCGTTTGCGAATATCCTTTACAACAAGGGATTTATTTAAACGATTGTCCATTGCCAAATAGACAATACTCATCCCACCGCGGCCAATTTCCTTGAGTATCTCGTATCTATCATCGATAAATGTTCCTATCTTAATCAATTGTAATTCCCCCAGAACTGATGGACACTTTTGCTTACAAAATAGCCATGTTTAATCAAATGCGCCTTGGCGTATTTGCGCCCGATTTTTTTCGAGCTTGCTCGAAAATTTCCTCTTAAAAATCGTGGCATCCGCCGGAGGCTTTAACTTTATTCAGTCGGAGTTTGCCCCCCGACTGAATTGTATACTCCATTTGCATTCATCCCCCACTTATAGAAGAAGGGGACTTCTGTTGAATAAAGTTAAACAACATGTGCTAAGACAACGGAAATATTATCAACCTCTCTCCGTTCCTTAACTGCATCAATTAGTTTAATAGCTTTGTATTTTAACTGTTTTTCATTTAAATATTGATTTGGTCGTAGTTCATCTAGTAATTCGTCTTCGGTGATTTTATGGTAAAATCCATCCGTGCAAAGTAAGAAGAGTGTTCCTGGACTTGTTTCACCTGTTAAAATAACAACATCCAAATCCTTTGTTGCACCTACACATTGTAGTAGGACATTGCGACGCGGGTCCTGAAGAGCCTGTTCCTCTGTTATATTGCCGCGCTCCACCTCTCTTGCAACTAAGGTTTGATCCTTTGTCAACTTTTCAACCTGTTGTTGTATCTGATAAGCCCTACTATCGCCTATATGAACAATAAAATAGGTGGATTGGATGATAAGTAAAGCAGTTAATGTTGTTCCAATTTGTATATTGGATTGCCCGCCATACTCTAGTATTTTTTCATTTTGTTCCTTCACACAGACTTCTAGGGCTTCACGGATATCTGCATCGAGCTGTTCTGAATGAAGTAGTTCTGGAAGTTGATTTTCAAACCAATCCGAGAGTCCTCGAACAACGGTTGCACTTGCCAGTTCTCCATGCGCTAAGCCACCCATGCCGTCACAAACAACGAATAGTCCTACATATCCATCAGGTGTTTTCGCCGTTTTAATCAGCAAGGCATCCTGATTCGTCTTCTTCTTAATTCCAATGTCTGTATGATATGCATGCATAAATGCCAATTACATCACGACCTTACCTCAAATAATTAAAATAACTTAAACACAAATTCTTCATTCGCAAGCTTAATCATATCCTCATGTTTAATCTTGACTTTATTGTTTGGGTCTAGCTTTTTACCATTTAGAAAACTGCCATTCCTGGATTCCTTATCCATGATAAAGTACTCACCGTTATCAGAGATGAACTCTGCATGTACACGGCCAACAACTTTGTTATTTGACGTGTAATCCGTTTGAAGTGGATCTCTTCCAATTTTGAATACGTTCTTTGTTAACGCGATTTTTTCATTGTTCTTTTTTGAAAGTAAAAAAGGTTGCTGGTAAAAGGAAGTTCCCACGCCTAGCGCTGTTGTACCCTCTTCCTCTTCTGGTTCTTGGCTGGCAGTAAGTACAGTTGTACCTTCTTCTTCTGGATAATCAGCCTCAATTGAAACCCGGTTACCAACATTCGGTTTAATATTGATTGATGTACCCCCAGCTAATATTGAGTTTCCTTCTCCAAGCTCAGTACGGGTAATGCGCTTATATTGAACCTCTTCTTCAATCTCGAGTTTCTGACTTGTCTTCTTATCTACCTTTTTAGAACTATATTCAGATGTAATCACTCCATCTTTAGCAGACGATTTCACTTCATTTTCATAACCGCTCGGACTATAGTAATTAGGAGCCTTTGGTTCTTCATCCTGAATAGGTATTTTAGGTTGTACCTGAGCAGCAGTAAAACTCACAAGTTCATGCAGTTTCTTTTGAAGAGCATATAAATTAATTTCCTGTGACGTTGCAAAATAATTATGTAATTTTACAAAAAAGGACAATTCATCATTTTCATCATAGGAGTGTGAGTGTAGGAAGGTGGTAAAAAATTCACGAATTGATACCTTTTCAAAAATATTATTTTTAATAGGCATATATAGTAGGATTAATCTGTTTGAAAAATTATCAATAAAGATGTGTCTCTCATCAAAAACAAAGTTGTTCACATTAAACCCGATTCTTTCTGACTCAATTAATGTTTCAACGATATTCGAAAAATAGCCAAGTAACTTCTCCTTCGTCATCTGCTCTGTAGCTTGTTGTTCAAGGGTGATTTCAGACACAACATCATAGCGAAAGAATGCCTCATCGTCCTTATTAATTACAATGCATGGTAAAAGACCAGGCACCTGGTTACTTTTCAGTTTGTCAGCCTCATTGAAATCCACTCTTAGCTGATTAGGAACCTTGTAAAATATGAATTTTGAAATACCGTAATTCTCAATATGTAAATCAACCTGTTTTATCATCACTCTTGCACTCCAGACTCATATTTTTATTTCTCTTATTGGAAATTTATCGGATTGTTAAAAGTGAGGGTAATTAGCAGAGCCGATTACCCTCCTCACATGTTTCTTATTTAAATGCGCTTGCGTTATTGTTGATTGCTGTTTCTGCTGCATTATAGTTTGTAACAGTGTTGTCTAAGAATTTCGCGTAGCTGTCAACTACTTGGCGATATTCTTCGAACCTTGGAGCTAATGCATTGAAATTAGCACGGATTGTATTAGAAGCATCAGAGTTCCATGTAGCTGATAAGCCGTTCATTTCCTTCTTAATGTCTTCTAATGTAGTTGCAAGGTTTTGATTTAGGTTTCGGATTTGGCCGGCTGTTTTACTAACCTCACCAAGGGAAATCTTAATTCCATCAACTGCCATTTGGGGCACCTCCTTTGTCTATGAAAATATGAAACAACAAAATTAGTTTGTTAAACGTCTAGCTTGGTTTACAACTTCGTTTTGAGTTTCGCGGTATGTTTTTGCACTTAGTTTTAAGAATTCAGAGTATTGTCTCATTAAGTTCGTCATTTTTTGGAAGTCATCCATGAAGCCCTTAATTTGGGATACGTATGCCATGTTATCAGTACCTTGCCACGCAGCACCCATGCCTTCAACCTCTGTATAAAGAGCTTTGTATAGTCTCTCATAATCAGCAGATTGTTGGTCCATGCGAGTTGCAGCAGTTTCTAATTTAGCTGGATCAACTGTAATTGAACGCGCCATTCTTTTTCACCTCCTTTAAAGTGGATAAATATATTAAACAACTGGGACTAAATAGCCCAAGGTGCTTACTATGTTACTAACTTAGTAGTTTTAGATTCTTCTCAGCTCATAGCCAACTCTGCGATACTTATCTGCAGCAGTCTGAAGGCTAGTGGCACATTTTACAGAACCAATGCCCTTAAATTCTCGGTTAACATCATTCGAGATCTGATCTAGCTCTCTTGAGATTGCATTAATCTCGTAAATAATATTGTTAATTTTTCGTTGAACGTGAGGTTTCATTTGGGTTCCTCCTTTTTATTGGTTATCAAAGGACTCGTAATTAGCACCTCTATCGAATAATCCTCGCCTTACCCACAAGCTTAGATTCATTATGCTCCAACAATTGAGCAGCATTTTGCAGATAATTTATATTTTGATTCAGCCTTGTATTAAACGATGTCAAAATGTCTGCACGAAGAATATTATCAATATCTAAGAGATCTACTTCCCAATAAAGTGAATCGATTCTATCGTTTAAGGCATTTACTCTTCGTTTTAAGTTTTCAAGTCTAGCAGCGTGGTAATAAAGTCGGTCGATATTTACTTTTAGGTAAGGTTCGACTGGGAAATAGCCGCCCATTTTTGCAACAAGTTTTACGAAGGCAATTGCTGCTTTTTTTGCTAGGTCATTAAAGAACTGAGTAATCTCAGCTTTAATTTTTTGAGTAAGTTCCTTAACTGTTGATATAAGTTTAGTGATTTGATCTTTAACAAATTCAATAGCCCTTTTGATCCCTTTTACTGCTGCCTCTAGTATCTGAACAACTGCTTCTCTTATATACACAGATACTTTGTATATCTGGACTTTTGGTAGATTTGATACTAAATACATAATCGATGCCACTGCTGCATTTGCATAGGTTCTTTCCTTTGATTGACCATCAAATGATTTTTCAAAGTCACCAGTTGGAGTAAAATTTACACTCTCTAATCCATGTGGGTACATTAATCCATCGTCTAAATCATTAATTGCAATGGTTTTGTCTACATATTGAGCATAACCCAGAGATGAAACCATATCTCCTTCATGTACAATAAAGGTATTTCTTTCTCCTCTTAGAGCATCCTTTTGTTCCTGAGTTAAATTCCACCAGTAGAGAGGAGCCCCATTGACAATGTAGGAGCTTAACCTCTCATCTAAATTATTTACAAGAACATAGGCTGCTAGATTGCCACCCTTTGAATGGCCAAAAACATATTGCTCACCATCTAATCCCTGAATGAATCTTTCGTAAAATGCGTTCGCCTCTCGTTGTTGACGAATTTCAACTCCAAGGCCTGCATCCAAATTTGATACCCAGTCAGTAGCTACATGGCCCACATTTGTATAATCCTCACTCCCCCTGAAAAGCGCGGTCCCATTACCCTCTTTATCGATAAAAGCATAGCCAACAAAACCACTATAGGAGCTACCATCAGAGTTATTTGCACTTGTTGGATTATTATTCTCGTAACCAACTAACCTAATATCTTTTAATGGTGAGAACGCATTTTCATTATTATTAATGTATGCTTTTATTTCATCGAACTTTTTCTGGGAACCTTCATCCAATCTCGCACTACCAAGTTCTTCAATAATCCGTTCAATTGTAATCGGCTTATTTTCACTTGGCCTTAAGTTTTTTGGTAAATCTAAGTATGACAACTGCAGCAAAATATACTTTTCTTCCTCAGTTAAATTGGAAAGAGACATGTAATCACTCCTCAAAAGCTTCGTAATTATCGATTACATTTGCAGGGCTTTTCATGATCACACTAGGAGCAACAAGATCATCTGGATTATCAGGATCGAGTCTATCGTCTACATTTACTTCTCCATATACTTTTGCGTTTAAATTTGACCACGGTAGATTATTAACAAATGAAGTTTGAATATATTCTGTAATATCTTCAGATTGATCGACGAATCCCACTGATAATATATACCGTTCAACTCCTAAGCCTTTTAATAAATTAAATAAATTATAAATACCTTCACTATACTGGTTAATATCTGGTTCAGAAGCAGTTTTTACTCCAGCTATTATTTCCACCCTGACATTCTTGTTAGTTTGCAAGTAGTCGTCAACTGACATGTTTTTCATTGATTCATCATATTGATCGGTACCAGCTGCTAAAGTCACCTTAAAGTTGCTTCCTTCCGGTAATTCCTTTGCAATATCGTCATAAAGCTTTTGCTGCAACTCATAACCCCATTTTGCCGAAAGATAATCATCGATCCATTCACCTTTATCGTTATACTCCTCTACAACGAAAACGACATTTTCTTCACCTTTTGGATGAACAACGACTTTATCACCACCGTATAAATCCTGAAAAAGCTTACTTCCTTCTTTCGAATACATCACTTCAAATTCCTGGTCATACTTCTTCTCTAAATATTGAATTGCTTTTTCTTCAGTACCAGCACTACTTGAACTCATACACCCTGTTCCTCCTATTATTAAAATGAATAGAAGAAGGAATAATGCTACCCTCTTTTTCAACCTCATTTGGCACCTTCCTTGTTTTAAAAATTACTAGGACATTACTGTTTCATGTTTGTGTAAATTTCATTCAAACCAGCATCAACTTCGTACCATTGATAAACCCAAGCTCTTCAACTGTCTTATTGATGTCAAAAACAGTACCCGTTTTACTGTCACACACGATTGTGGTGTCCGTTGCAACAAAATAGCCATTTGATAGTTCGGTCATTGTATTTGCTAACAGGAATGTGACTTCATGAAGCTTGCTTTTGACTGGGATAAACACATCATGGGTTTCGTTCGATGCTGGGATATAGACTTCAACGAGAACTTTATCCATAATAGACAGCCTCCTCTTTCTTTGCTGCCCCGGTTAGTAATTTAACCAGCTTCACTTTTCCTTTTGTTAACACATATCCAAAGTCTTCTGGTATGTCCTGATACATGCTGTTTGTTACCTTGGATACTTTTAATAGATATTGGTCGGTAATGCCATTTCCAATCCAAATGCCGTCGCTTAGTGAGGTCTGCTTTTTAAACCAAGGCTCAAAAGCAATTGAATTTAGTCTGTCAGCTTGATCTGAAATAATAATATGAACATTCAGCGAGTCCCCTCTTTCTAAGAAGACCTTCAGTTTATCCATACCATCTTCAGATAAGTACTGTTGCATATCCATAAACGAATCCATTACACAATAAATCGGTTCAAACACTGGCGCTTCTGCACCTTCTGCAAGTGCATCCTTTGTTGTGTTATTACGGAATACAAGTGTGTTAAATAGGTAAACAATGGTTTGTTCGATATCGTGTGAGCTGGAAACATATTTGTATCTATCTCCATGTACGAGCTGCTCATTTGGATCAAGAACGATTACTTCATTTTTCTCATTTGCAATAAGAATTTCTGTGATACCCTGCATAAATCCAGAGCATGCCTCAGACGTATTCGCCAATACGAGATTTACAAAAGACGTTTTGAAATCAAAGTACATTACTTCTAGCGATTCCTTTTCAACTCCAACTGGTAGTTTACTTGATTTACTATAATGGACTTCATTACGCAGGTATTCAATATCGACCTTATCAGGTAAGACTGGAATTCGTTTAGCAGCTGCATTGCCCCACTTATCTCGGAGACCTTTACAGTAATTGGTGATGTATTGGTACATATCCTCGACACCTTCAGTAATGTGAGCCACTTGGAATTCGTAGACTCCATCTGACTTAAAAATACCTCGGCCTTTGTGTTTGGACGGGAAGACACCATTTACATTACCCAGTACACCTGAATATTCAGTAGTATCGTTAAGCTGCAACACGTAGATTTGCTTGAAGTTTTGCATTAAGCGGTAGCGAATTGCACCGGTATTGGCTGCCGTAACTATAAAATAAATACCGTACTTCGTTCCTTCACGTGTTAGGTAGGAAATTCCTTCTTCCTGTGCTTCATACATTTCTGAAAACGCTGAGTAGTTATGAATCACAATCACAATAGATGGTAGACCATCCTTAGATAAACGGTTGTACGTTTGTAAGTCGCCGCCATAATTTGAAAGCAGCTTTTTACGAGTCTCAATCTCGCTGTGAAGCATTTTAAAGAGATTATCAATCTTTTCTCCATCATGCGATAACAGAACGTCTCCCACATGTGGTGACTCACGGAACCAGCTAAGAGTTTCAGAGCTGAAGTCTAGTAAATACGTATTTAACTCGGCCGGACTATGTGACTCCATTAGCGAATACATTAGCGATGCGATAAATGTTGTTTTTCCACTACCTGCAACACCATAAATAACAGTATTGCCATCTTGAGTGATTGGTAGTCTCATAACCATTTGACGCTGGTTTGCCGGGTCATCATATTCTCCGATAATTGGGTTGAGTTCAAAGCGTGTTGTTGTTTCTTCTCTGTATTTATTAGCTAGTCGATCTAAGTAAATCAATGCAGGTATTGGCTCTAACCAAAGCTGCTTCACCTTAATATTTTCTTGTTTTGCTAGACTCTCTAAATACTTTGTTACTTCATCTATTTGCTTAGGTGGATTTTTTACCAAATTCTTTCGTTCGATCTTAGCACTCTTAACGACACGACCTAGATGGTCAATCACGTTTATGCTATTATCAACTCGTTTTTCAATCTTATCGGAAGGATAATAAGGTGCCCCTCCCCAAGCCGATTGGCCAAGTTCAAACAACTCGTTATATCCAACCTGTAAATAAAAGCGTCCAGTAGTTGATAGCTCAGCAGCATCTGGTCGTTTAATAACCTCCATACTATCTGCTTTTTCCTGAACCTTAAGTGAGATTCTGAATTTACTGTTACTCCAGATTTGATCATCTACAACACCTGAAGGTTTTTGCGTAGCCAGAATTAAATGGACACCTAAGCTACGCCCAATCCTCGCTGCACTTACCAACTGCTCCATGAACTCAGGCTGCTGTGTCTTCAGTTCTGCGAACTCATCCGAGATCATGAATAGATGCTGCAATGGTTCTTTTACTAAACCTTCACGATATAGTTTTTGATACTTATAGATATCAATATTACTTTCATTCATCCGTCTACTTGCTTCACTGAAGATAGATTGGCGACGCTTCAGCTCACTTTGAATTGAGATTAGTGAGCGATTTACTGCTGCTCCATCTAGGTTTGTAATCGTACCTGCCAAGTGTGGAAGGTTTAAGAAGGCATTCGCCATCCCTCCACCTTTATAGTCAATTAAGATAAACGCCACTTCGTCAGGGTGATAATTGACTGCGAGCGATAAAATAAATGTCATGATAAATTCACTCTTACCTGAACCCGTCATACCCGCAATTAACCCGTGTGGACCATGGTATTTTTCATGAAGGTCAAGCTTGAACAATTCACCCATTGTATCTACACCAATTGGTGTCTCAATAGATAACACAGGGTTATTTTCCTTCCATCGAGTAAGTGAATTTAAGTGCTCAATTTTACTAACCCCAAACATCTCCAAGAATGTCAGCATTTCTGGTAATGTGTATGCCTCTTGAGAGGATGCCAGCTTAATATTCGCTAATCGTATTGCAAGCTCCTCAGCATCATCACGCCCATAATACTCCGCATCAAATGACGTATAAGAACCTGAAATATCGTCTTTATCAAAAATCTTCGACATATCATCGGCAAGTTCAACAACCATTGAGCATTCTTTTGGAAGATTTTTAAGTTCGTCATACAAAGTGACTAAGCTGATTCCTAAATTCTTTTTCTCTTCTAAAAGAACATTCATCATCTCTGCCCTTGAAGCTAACCCTTTATTCATTGAAAAAATCAGATAGTGCTGGTCAAGGTCCTTCAACTCTTCATCAGATAAAGCAGTACGGTGTGCTATTTCCTTTTCAAAGTATGATGAAAGTTCCTTTACTTCAGTTGCATCTGTTGCAATGAATCGAATTTGACCACTCTCATCCCAGACATGCGGTAGCCATTTCGTAAACTTCCAATCCTCTTCTTCTTCTTTGTCATATAAGAATACTAGCTTCAATTCGTCATAGCTGTGTAATGCCGTTAGCTGAAAAATAAGTCCTTTTACAAAGTCCTGAACTTTTCTTCTGTCACCAATCACACCACTTACATACTCCTCAACAAAAGAAAGTGTAACAGGTACTTGATGTAAAATATGGGGTGCTTCTACCATCTTGTATAGCTCATCTTGCAGATTGTCATCCTCGAGCATAAATCTTTTTTCAGGATATTTGAGTTCCGCATTTAGTGGTAAATCTCCAATTCCTAATCGGACCTTTAAGAAATCATTTTGGCCGATCGCTCGTTCCCATAAATTTCTCTTTCTCATCGTGATTCGAGAAATACAATTTTGTAAGGCGACATGATTTTCATGGAGGATATCACTTTGATGCTTACATTCCTCTTCAATCACCTGTTTCATGTCCTCTATGTATTGCTTGTATTTCTCTTGCCTTTTTCCTTCATGCTCAATTCGTTTCTTCTTTTCGTAGCGCTTGGTTAAAATCGGCCAAAGCACTGTACCGACTAACATACTTAACGACATCATCAAAGTAGGCATTGCGTACATAATATCTCCGTTCGTACGCATCACATTTTGCAGGGTAAATAATCCTGTAAACAGTGAAGCCATCCCCATTGTAATTGACGGACCAAGCATAAACATTAATGGAGTTTCATCGAGATTTGCTTGCTGTGGAGGTGGATCTATTTTAATCTCTGCTTTTTTAATATCCCGTTTGAAACGTGGTGACCGGTAATACAGGTCATCATTTTTTTCTTCTGTGTGAAAATCGTCTAGATGCTCTTCCGTCTCAATAACAGGCTTTTGCACCACAAACGGGCGAAAAGCATTGCGATCTAAGAAGACTAACTGATGTGGGTTGTTCAACGAAAGTAACTTGCCATTAAAGATGATTTTTAGTCCCATTATGTAAATAACGTCACCTGTGGAGAGAAGTTTTTCCTGCACTTTCTCACCATTTACATATGTACCATTCGAGCTGCCATTATCTCGAATAATTGCCTGCCCTTTTGAATCGTATTGAATAACACAATGAGCACTTGACACCAGCTTATTTGAAAAGCGAATATGACAATCATTACCTCTACCAATCTTGATAGAGTTGCCAATTACTTCATGCTTTGTATATTCATTTCGGTCCTTTGTAGGCGGCTCCACATATAAAAGTGCGGACGAATCATTGTTTCGGTTGATGGTATATGTTTTAAAAGGTTCAATTTCTATCTTTACGAGTTTCTCCTGCTTTTCATTTGTAAGAAACGCAGATTTATTGGATTTTAAATACCAAACGCCGTCCTCGGCTTCTACTGCCATCATATCGGCAGCCTTGCCAAGTGCGTTTTCACTTCTAAGTATGTATCTACCAGTTACTCTCTCTGGCAAAACAAATGTAAATGCCTTCTCTCGATCAAAAAGAGTTAGTATCAAAAAGATCTCTCCCTTAGCTTAGCGCTTCAGCTACACCTATCTTGATAAACACATACTGAAACGTGTCATCCCCTGATACAACATGAAAAAATGGTGTTGCCGGACGAAGTTGCACCTCTTCGATATGGGTTAGTAGCATATGATAAGCAACTTCAGTATTACGTTCTATATCTGTATGTATACATAAAGAAATCATATCTTCTATTGAAAAATAACTATGAAAATACAAATCTCCTGACGATTCTATATAACTTTCTTCAATTGGCATATATAAAATACCCTGCACAATTTCATCCTTAGGTACATTTGTGAGTGAGTAAAATAATGGACCTTTTGGTGTAGCTTCTTGCTTAATTACTTTGTTTAAAAATGTCTCTACAGTTTGATTCAAATCCTTATAATGACAACGGTAACCAGATGATAGTACATTTGAATAACGGATGGAATCATACGGATTAATCATCCGATTCCCTCCTTTGTAATTGGAGCATATACGTCAATTATTCCTTCTCCATAAACATCTAGATAAATATTGTAAAAGGGCTCCTGTAACTCAAACTCATTTGCATCGGCTACTTCTCTCAAGAACTCATATGTAACATTCATATCATCTTCTAAATCAGTATGTCTAAACACTAAACCATCATCAAATTTCCATTCTTCGACGAAATGATATCGGTCGTTTTCCGGCATTTTCAGAGCCATATTTACTGGAATGTAGAGCGAATAATCCGCTTCATTCTTTTCTTGGTCAAAATTTGAAATTTGATAGATAATCGGCCCTGTACTGTATAAGCCATTCTTGAGGATGGCGTTACGGAAATCCGCTGCAACAAGATGCCAATCATTTATCATGCAGCGTGCTTTTGTACCTAATACATTGTGAAATACGAGTGGACTACGTTTTACTTTCATTGATAACTCCCCCAGCCTGAAGAAGGTTGCAGCTAATTCAACCTTTTATTTACCGTTTCACCTTTTTACCCGTTGTTTTTATGTTCTTTTGAGCATTATTTGTCTTTGGTATTTTTAAGCGAAATGATTCAAAACGAAATTTCCCGTATGATAGCAGAAAAAACTCCGGCCAAACCATAGCAACAGCATATTGAATGACGACAGTGAGCAATAGGATAAAGAACAATCCAGTCATCTCGCCTAATGTAGTTGCACTATTTGAAAGAATTTGGCCAATTGCCCCACCTAGCATGGTTGCTCCAAAAATGATAGGTAGACTTATATATGTTTTCGATTTCTTAAAATGATACAGCCCCTGCCCATCTTCTTTTAATTCACCTTTTTTTACTCTCCCTATTGCTCGTATAGTAGAGATTAATAGATAAACAGCTCCGCCAATAAGAAGTAGCAGTCCTACTGTCGTCATAAATCCTGGTGCGAAACGATCCTCTACTGCCAGGAAATAAAAAGGATAAAATTCAAAAGAGAATTTTATTGCAACCAAACATAAAACTACTGACTGTAAACGTTGAAATTTATACGAAAAGTTCTTTTTTGAAAAGAATAAACAAACTATAAAATGAATTACCAATAAGACTATATTTGCTTGTATAATCGATGACCAAATTGGATTTGTAATGTTAACACTATAACTGACAGTATCACTTACAAAGAAGGCCATGCCTGCACCGATGGCAAATGTAACCCATAAAAATGCTGTGATTGCTTCTGGCTTTAGCCTGTCATACGCGACATCACCGATTTGTTCTAAATCCTTTTCCGTGTATTGTTTAAGCATAGCTTCCTCCTACCAGAACACATTACTTAGTTTTTTGCCAATTCCACCTACGAAGTCCCCAGCAGCATTCGCCAACTTACCTGCTTGTTCGCCAACCCAGTCAACTGCCTTATTCATATCTTCCTTTCGGCGATCAATAAAACTCATTGGCGGGTCACCGTACTTCCAGTTAAATCCGGCATAAATAACAGAACCTACTGCAGCTCCAACTACAGTCCCTACAGGTGGTAAGAAGAATGATCCTGCAGCAGCACCTGCCGCCATAGCACCAGTACCAATACCTACATCAACTGTTGTATCAACTACAAACTCCTTAATGTTCTCACCAGACCAATCCCATTCCCCAGCTGGGTTTTTAAAGTTATCCATGAAATTACTGTAAACATCGATACCAATTCCAAGGACACCTGCACCTTTTCCAAGTTTGGTGAGATTTGTGGCTCCTTTCCAGCCTTTAAAACTCTCCCAAACCTTTAGCTCATCAACAAATGTTTGACCGGCTATTTTATATCGATCTGTACTAAGTTGATTGATATAAGTACCTAAATCACCAAATTGCGTATTTATTAGTTTATTACTATTGCTTCCATAGAATTGACCAGATTTTCTACTCTGCTTTTCGTATAAAGGTACACCTTCATTTACAAGCTTAGTAACCCAGTCTCGTTTCCATTTCGCTGAGCCCCCTAGGCCTTCCTTAAGTAATTGACGGTATTTTTGATAATCTGCAAGAGACCTAATCTTATCTCCCATAATCTTGATGTAAAAGTTTTTATTTTGTTTAAATAATTTAAATTGAAGTCCATTTTTCAATCGAAGAAGCTTACTTGAATTTAGAAGACCCGCACCTAACCCAATAAGCGTATTCCTTATTGCAGTTGCATCAAGGCCAGACTCATCTCCGATGTCCTTAACATCCCTGCAAAGTTTATTTTCTGTGTTGGCATACCTTGTAACTGAGTGTTGAATAAATGTTTCTAATTCTCTTACTTGACTCTGTAGTTGGTCGATATCCGTTTTGGCTCTGTTGAGTCTTGTGCCAATACTTCTTCGACTCGTAATCTTACTATCTATTGAATAACGTAGTGAGGAAACTCCACTTTCAATATTGGATAGATTTTGATATGACTGAGAAAGCGTTGTATTCGTATCTCTAACATATGCGGGTTTAATTCTAATCTCTGACAAAGCTACTAACCTCCTCAACGGTCTTGAACAATCTTACAACGAAAACGGCGACATAACGTTTCAATTCTGCTTTGTAACCTTTTTAATCAGAAAATACCTATGTAGTTCAAGCATGTGATAAAAGAAAATATAAGAAATCATAAAGTATAAGCCAATCATTATAATATACATCGTGTTATCAGATATAATCCGCAAACTCATTGTGCCAGCTAAGTATCCAAGAAAGGCAAAGGTAGACGCCGTTTTCTTTATTACTCTTGTCCCGGATGCTTTCTTGTTTTTCTTGTCTCGCTTACTCTTATCTTCGTACACTGTCATAATTTGATCTTTAAAAAAGAAATATAAAACCACACCGTATCCCGAAAACGACAGGAGAAAAAACAGTGGCGATGTTAACCCTAGCATGTTGTAAGCAAATTTTTGAATAATGAAAAAGCACCCAATAGAACCTACAACACCATATAAACCTTTTATTAAAAAGAAAGTTATATTCTGATATTTTTTTCCATCTTTTCTGGAAATAATCATGTACCAAACCGCCACTATAGCCATTACAAAAAATGGCGGTAACACTAGAACTGCATACAATAGTTCGAATGGTGGTGCAAAGATTGGAATCAGTACAAACATGGCCGGCAGAAGAAAAACTACAACCATAAAATTCGACACTTCGATTTCAGACGGGATATGGGATACATATTTTTTAATATGTTTATTATCATTCAATTGACTATTCAAAGGGCACTCCACAAATTAACGTGTTCGATTTTTCATCGCTGCCTCTTCTGCAGCTTTAGCTCTAGCTTCAGCAGCTGCCCTTGCAGCAGCTTCTTCCTCAGCCTTAATCTGATACGCAACCGATGTTATATCTGGAGCAATCGATTCAAGCTCGGAAGCAATATTCGTAAGCTCACGATTGATCTTCTCAATGGATGAATTAATATATTTCATTTCTTCTGCTTGCCAGCCTGCGTTTAAGTTATTCCTAAATCCATTTATGGTATTTTTTAAACTCCTAAGCTGTGAAGCATAGTTTCGTAACTGATTAGCCTGGGAGTTTGCTAATGAGACGTTAATCCCCATAAAAATCACCCACTCTTCGAATATAAATATAGTTTGTGTGAAATCTTCTAATCTTCACTCAATTCCCTTGTATAACAACAAATTGCCGTCCACAATATGTTCACATAATTTCCAAATATATAGTAAAAATTACTTGATAATACGTATACGGTCAAATAACCCAATGGTTTCCACATAAAAAGAAAACAAGTCTTTAGACCTGTTTTCTCTACATTTTTCTACATTTTCAGTGTCGATTCGGGACATTTTCGTTTTGTAAGCAAACCTTTTACCTAGTCTAGAATACAACTGGAATGCGTTTCCAACCATTGGAAACTCTCGACAAAATATCCTGAATTCAAGCTTCTTGAACACCTTTATTACAATTCGTAGGTAGTTAGTCCCTTTCTCGTTAATCTTTGTAATATAATTGTAACTTGACAATATTAAAATTAGACGTATTCATTTTTGTCAAAGTGTTGACGTAGACCTTCTCCTAGTATCGTAAGGATAAATATCACAATCGTTAGTTAGTGCTAATGCAGGAAAGAAAGGAATCCAAAATGCCGTAAGTAGATCTCCACGAGATTCACCTAAAAATGTAGCCCAATTTATGCTCGTATTTCGCAGATCACCAATCCCATACCTTGTCTGGACAAACTCCTGTGTAACAAAAATGTAAAAAACACATAATTGTCCAAGCAAAAGTATGACTCTTCCCAGATCCAGACAAAAAATTCATAACAATCTGCGGCAGCAAATTAGGTATATAGTAATTCGTAAATAACCGAATTGAACCTACTCCAACTGTTATTCCCGCCTGCACGAATTGTATTGCTAACTGTTGAATAATATACCCTACTCTCCCAACCTCAATCAACGCAAGGATAATGATTGTCCATTCGATTTGGTTATCACCACATACTTATAACAGTAAAAAGGCGAGGAAATATCCTCGCCCTTCATTCGTGACTTTACTTCTGAGTTACTCCTCTATATTTGCGATAAACAAATAATGAGGCTCCACCAGCAACAATTAATAACAAACTTAGCAGTAATGTATTAAATGTGTTCGTTGCAGTTTTTGGTAGTTTTTTACCTTCTTCTGATTTACTAGCTTTTCCATTCTCAGACTTGTTTGGTTTTTCAACTTCATTTTTATTCTTTGGAGTTTCAACGTTCTTGTCTTCTTCCCCAGTACTTGGGTCATTTCCATTATCCTGTCCAGACCCTGGATCTTTCCCATCTTCCTCTTCATTCCCGGTGTCTTCTCCAGCACCAGGTTGATCAGTATTATTATCATCCTGTCCGTTATCATAATCTCCTACACGGTATAGATAGAAATCATCTAACGTTCCCCATGCATTAGCGTCAGCTTTAACACTTGCACCAATTGTGAGTGTTCCATCCAACACAAGGATTTGTGTGATTTCAGGATTGCTCCAGTTCACCCAACCATTAACAGACGTATCTGCTCGATGGCTTTCATCATTTGTATTTGCAAAGAGATACATTTCTGCGTTGTGTGCATCTCCACCTTGAATGAATACTGAGAGATTATAATAACCTGGCTCAAGACCTGTGATTGTTTGTTCTACTTTAAAATCAACACCAGTTCCAGACCAAAAGCTTAGCGAATATTCACCAGTTTTTGCATCTGAAGCTTTTTGAGCGAATGAAACTTGAGGTGTAGCTTCAGTAATTTTCCACATGCTTCTATCTTCATTTTCAAAGCTTGGGTTTAGCACAAAATTTTCAGGGTTAATAGTTAGGTTTGCTTGTACTTCGGATCCGCCTTCTACCACTCCATCAATTGTGTATGTTCCAACCCCATTATTGATTGCTTGTTCTAAAGCAGTTTGATCCCATGTAACATTGACAGAACCTGTTGTACCATTGTTGTAAGTTACTGTTACTGTACTAGGCAATGTGATTTCATCTCCTAGAACAGCACTAACTGTAATATCTTTTATTTCATCAATTTTCACATCTGTAATTGCACCAGTATCTACATATTTAAATACGTTCAGTGATGATAGTGGTTTTCCGTTGAAATCAAATAACGCTTGGTTATCAACTGCAGATCCTCCATACCATGCACCTGCATCATGTGGATCGTATTCAGCAGCATAGCTAGTTGCCCAACCGGAGCCAAATTCTTCCCAAATTGCTTTGTTTTGTTCTAGTTGATTTGCTGGACCAACCGGTAACCAAGCTGGCTCCCAGTAAAATACACCAATACCCGCGTCTCCAACCTTCGCAACAGCGTCAATTACATCACGCACTGCTGTAGCTTGTCCTTGAACTGTGATTGGGTAATTTAAGGTTTGTCCTGAGCTTTTTGGAGCTGTGTTTCCATGACCATCTCCATCTTCAGCTGTATACGTATAAGAAGTTTCAGCAACCATTACTTTTTTATCATATTTTGTAGCAACATCTTTTAATACCTTTGTTAAGTTTGATAGAGTTCCATGCCAGAATGGATAGTACGAGCTTGCGAAAACATCGTAATCAACGTTATTGTTTTTAAGAGTTTCAGCAATTGACGTATATCTTCCAGTTGTTTCCGGATTAGTAAAGTGTAAAGCTACTAAAATATCAGAGCTTACATCTCTTACCGCTCTACTTCCTTCATTAAATAGCTCACTCATTTTTGCCCAGTCTTTTTCACCAGCAAGTCCACCGTTTGTTTCGTTACCAACTTGAACCATACCGATGTCGATACCTTCAGCAACCATTGCATCTAAACTAGTTTTTGTAAAATCATATAGTGCCGCCTTTTTATCTCCAAAGGTCATAGTAGCCCATGCCTTAGGAGCTTGTTGTTTCGCTGGATCAGCCCAGAAATCAGAGTAATGGAAGTCTACTAAAAGCTTCATTCCATTTGCAGTAGCACGCTTACCGATTTCAATTGCCTTTGCTACATCATTGTTTCCTCCGCCATAACCATTACCGTTTGCATCGTATGGGTCGTTCCACACACGTACACGTACGTAGTTTACGCCAGCTTCACTGAGTGTTGCAAAGATATCTTGTTCTTGTCCTGCTTCGTTATAAAACTTCACTCCACTTTCTTCTAACGAAATAATACTTGATACATCAACACCTTTGATGAAGTCATCTGCTAAACCGTCTACTCGTTGAACGAAGATGTTGGATTGGACTGGGTCTGGAATCTCTGTTACTTCATCTGTATTTACCAATGTGAAGTTATCAATGTATCCCCATGCCTTAGGTGCTCCTGAAACAGTTGCACCAACTGTAATTTCTGAATTTGCTTCTGTTACTTCAAATGGTACAGATATTGTGCCCCATGTATTGTAGCCTGTTGTCACTGTCCCCTCTGAAGTTTGGTCTCCTGCAAATATTTTTACAGTCCCTGCTTCAATAGCAGAACCACCCATTGATTGAACCGATAGTTCATAGTTACCAACTGGTAGATTTGATAGAGTTTGCTCTACTGTAAAAGATTGGTTTTCAGTTGTAGCATCCTTTATCCAGTATTTTAGCGCATACTCTCCTTCGGCCGGTGTCATCCATGAATCATTTGCAAATGCAAAGTGAGTTATCTCAACAAAATCCCAACTTGATGGGGTAATCTCCCATGAAGATTCTTCAGACCAGAAATCTGTTTCAAAGCCAGCATTTCCTATGTCCGTAGTTTGAGCTGCTTCTATTGTCTTTCCGGAAAAATTCGTAAACAACGTGCTAAACATCATTACAACTGCAACTACCATTACAAAAGTCTTTCTGCTATTATTCATTCGTATTCCACCCCTAGTTTATAGTAAGCGTTTGCATATCAGTTAAAATATTTACTAGATTAGTCTGACTCTCCTGCAATAGAGCCAAAACCAATCTAGTCATACTATTAAATGTTGGAAACTATGTGTTATCAGCTAGAGCTAGGACTTTGTCAATTAGTGGTAGTGCCGCCCAGCCCTAGCATATAACTTTAATTACTTCTTTTTCTCAACAATACGAACTTCGTATTTTTCTAGAATTACATCACCTGAGAGTTCTTCTCCAGTAACAACATCTGTAACACTAGATTCGAAGTTGATTTGTTGTTTTTCTTCTGTAAAGTTCATAACAAAAATATAGTCTTTATCAGGTGCTTGTCTAACCTGTACGGATACACCTTTACCATGCTTAATTTTCGCAGCAGGCTCAAGAGATAATTCAGCAATGATTTCCTTATAAAATTCACGTTGGAAATCATCTTCTAAGCGTGCTCCAATGTAGTATGTTTTACCATTTTCATAATTATGGCTTGTTACAGCAGGTGTGTTGGCATAAAAGTCTTCTTCATATACAGCTTCTGCATTTGCAGTGTTCAACTCAAGTACAGTTGCATAGTCCTTCATTTCGTATGACTTACCTTTGAATGTCACATGATTGCGATCAGATGGATAAAGCGTATCTGTTTCAAGTGGCTTCATTCCAAAAATGTCCTGTAAATCCTTTGGCCATCCACCTAAATAAGTGAGGTCAGATTCATTCACTAGACCGCTAATGTATGTCATAACCAATGTTCCGCCGTTTGAAACAAACTCTTTTAATCTAGCTATTGTTTCTTCACTTGCCAGATAAAGCATTGGAACAACTAGTAATTTATAAGGTGAAAAATCATGTTCCTTCGTAATGACATCAACTGAAATATCCTGTTCCCAGAACGTACGGTAATGCTGATGCATTGTTTGCGGATAACGTTTTGTTCTATTACTGAAACCTTGTGCATCTCCAAGTGCCCAGTGATTATCCCAATCATATAAGAACGCCACTTCTGACGTACGGTTTGTGCCTACAACATCAGTAAGCTTTCCAAGGGTTTCACCAACTTTGGTAACCTCTTTGAAAACACGATTTTCAGAGCTATTATCATGGTCGACAACTGCACCATGGAATTTTTCAGAAGAACCTCTTGATTTGCGCCATTGGAAGTAAAGAATACTATCTGATCCATGCGCAACCATCTGCATTGAGGATAGCAAATGCATACCTGGTCGTTTTCCTTTATTCACATCATGCCAATTCACATAACTTGGAGTTGATTCCATTAATAAGAATGGCTGTTGCTTCAAGCTACGATACAAATCATTAATAAAAGCAACCTTCATTGCTAAATCTGCCGTTGACTCCCAATCATTATGCCAAGCCGGATACGCATCCCAGCTAATTACATCTAGGTGTTTTGCAAACTTACTATAATCTAGTCCTTGGAATGGAATAAGATCATGTGTATCTCCCATAAAGTTTGTTGTAATCGGAATTTCCGGTGTAATCTCACGAATTGGAACAATTTCATTTTCATAAAAAGAAATCGTTTGATCTGATACAAATCGGCGCCAATCTAGGTTATGTCCGTGAACCATATTCTCTCCAATTGGAGACGGAGATTCAATTTGTGACCAATCAGTAAACGTATGGCTCCAGAATGGACCCCACCAAGCATCATTTAACGCCTTAAGATCGTTGTTGTATTTTTCTTTTAACCAATTTCTGAATGCATCCTGACATAGGTCACAATGACACTCGCCACCATATTCGTTAGAGATATGCCATAAAATTAAAGCTGGATGATTTCCATAACGTTCTGCCAATAGACGGTTCATCTGCTGTGTTTTTTCACGATACACTGGTGAAGTGAAGCAATGATTATGTCTCGCACCATGAAGCTGTTTTACACGAGATGCGTTCACACGTAGTACTTCTGGATATTTCTGAGACATCCATGCAGGACGTGCTCCACTCGGTGTCGCTAAAATAACTCTTCCACCAATTTCGTAAATATTGTTAATGATGTCATCAAGCCACTCAAAGTTGTAAACTCCCTCTTCCGGTTCAAGCGCGCTCCAAGCGAAAATCCCAACTGAAAATGTATTGCTGTTCGAAAGCTTCATTAATTTAATATCATCAGCCAGGATATCTGGACGATCTAACCATTGATCAGGATTGTAGTCTCCTCCATGAAGCATAAAACCTGCTTTTGTGACATGGGTTCTTTCATGTTGTTTTGACATAATACTCTCCCTTTTACTTCATTGTGGCGCCTCGGTGGTGGGTGCACCTCCCTCCGAGACTGTGTTTCTCTTTGTACAATTGCTAAAATGCGTAAATTTCGATTATCGTGCGTAAATCTCATTTATTATGCACAAATTCCGATTAACGTGCATATTTTCCAATTAAAATGACAAATCCAAATTATAATGCATAAACTCATTTTTTATGTTCAGATTTATAGGTTCATAGCTCAGTCTAGTACTAATCTAGGTTTCTATTACAAAAGTTCGGTTGCTCCTCGGTGAATTTCATAAAGGCTAGACAACTTTTTCCCGCGAAAAATGCTAAAAACCGTATTTCCTGATTAAAAATCGTAAATTCGTTTTAAAAACCGTATTTCTTAATTAAAAACCGTATTTTCCATTTAAAAACCGTAAATCCAAATTAAAAACCGTAAACTCTAAATTTCGCACTTTTTTTCAGACCGAACCTACAAAACCAACTACTTATCCCTTCGTTCCACCTGCAGTTAAGCCAGTAACGAAGTGTTTTTGCAGCATTAAGAAGATTATTGCTATTGGAATACTGATTAATATCGCTCCAGCTGCGAAAGTTGTGTAACTTGCGCCCATTACCTCGTTAACAAGGTTGTATAAACCAATTGGTAGAGTGTAAGATTCGGGTGTTCGTAGGATTGTTGAAGATAAAACGAAGTCTCCAAGTGGTCCTGTGAACCCGTTCATCGCTACTACCGCTAGCATTGGTCTTGATAGAGGCATGATGATTTGTAAAAAGATCCTTGTATTGCTTGCTCCATCAATTCTTGCACTTTCATCAAGGTCCATCGGAATGGAATCCATGTAACCCTTCATTAAATATGTGTTCATCGGAATTTGTCCACCGATGTACAGTAAGATTAACAACCAGTGACTATTCATCATTCCAAGAATTTGCGCTAATACGAATAACGCGATTAGAGCTGAGAACTGTGGAATCATTTGTAATAACAAGAATAGTGTTAATGCATTTTTTCTACCTTTAAAACGGAAGCGTGAAAATGCGTACGCTGTAAACGAAACTGAGATGATTGTTCCAAGCATCGTAAACACACTGATTTTTAACGAGTTCATGTACCATTTGCCGTATTGCAAACTATCTTTTCCTGCAAAAAGCTCTTTGTAGTGGTCCAACGTTGGATTATCTGGAATAATTGATGTACTTACTAAGCTGTTACCAGGGTTAAAGCTTGCTCCTACTGTCCAAAGCAGTGGATACACGATGATTACCGTCATAAATAGTAAGACAAAGTACGTGAAAAAGAGGCGGATGAATTTTTTCTGCTTCATATTCATTTGTGATTAAGCCCCCTCTTTGAAAGAATTTGTTCTTCTGAATTGCCATAATGCAATTGCGATAACAAATACTGATAATAGAATTGTTAATGCCGCTGCTAATGAGTATTGACTTGATTGCATTGTCAATTTGTAAATCCATGAAACTAAGATATCTGTTCCACCAGCAGTTGATCCTGGAACAGCTGGCCCACCGCCGTTAAATAGATAGATAATATTGAAGTTATTGAAGTTGAACGTAAATTGAGTAATGATAATTGGTGCCATTGCTAGTAAAATCATTGGCATCGTAATATTTTTAAACTTAGCAAATACTGAAGCACCGTCAATTGTCGCCGCTTCATATAAATCTTCAGGAATTGATTGTAAAACACCTGTTGTTACAATGAAGATGTACGGGAAGCCTAACCAACCCTGCATAAGGATTAGCGCCACTTTTGACCAGTTTGCATCTGTTAACCACGGAATCGGATCAATTCCGAAAAACGCTAGGATATCTAAGTTGATTGCTCCAAAAGAGTCATTGAATAATCCAGCAAAAATAAGGATTGTTACGAACCCAGGAACTGCCCATGGTAAAACTAAAATTGTACGGAAGAACTTTTTAAAACGTACGTCCTTTTGGTTTACAACAACAGCCAGGAAAATACCTAATGCAACTTGAAGTGTAGAAGCTACAACAGTCCAAATGACGGTCCAAGCTAAAACATCAAAGAACGTTGCACGCCAGATATCAACTGTAAAAATTTTACCGAATGTATCAAATCCAACCCAGTCTGCCAGATTTGCAGGTGGAGAATGGTATAAATCATAGTTTGTAAAAGCTAATGCAAAACTAAATAAAATTGGAAAAACTACCGCGAAGATCAAAATAAACAAAGACGGTCCACTAATTACATACGGATAACCTTGTGCAATTAGATTTTGATAGTCCTCTTTTAAAGAACTCGGTGCCATATTGTCGTCTCGTTTTTGGCCATTTTTATATGCGTCACGTAAATTCAGATAATAGATTGCTAGACCAAAACAAGCAACAATTACCGCAATAATACCTTCTGCCAATAAAAACATGGAGTTGTCTCGTGGCACTTCAGTACCTAATGTAAACAGTCCCCAAAAACCCATATTGAAAAGATCTTTAAACGCAACAATGAATGATGATCCTAAAATTAGAAATAAGAGACCTTTCACCCATTGCTTATTGTAAAATTGACCGAGCCCTGGTATTACCGATAAAAGTAAGGCCGTTTTACGATGTTGCATATCTTTCACCTCTCTATATAAAGACTGAGCTTTGTCAGTCTATCTTTCAAAATTAAGTAAAAATACTACTATAAAGGGAATGGTGTCAAACTCAAATCTGTGTTTGACACCATTTTTACTATTACTACTTATTTACCACCGTGGTTTGCTTCGATTTGTCCTTTAATTGTTTTTACAGCTTCTTCTAAAGCAGCTTTTGGAGTTGCTTTACCAGTTGCAATTGTTTGAAGTGCAGCGTCTGCTGGAGTCCAAACTTCATTCATTTGTGGAATATTTGGCATTAATTCAGAGAACTGAGATTGCTCAGCAACAGCTTGTGCAGCTTCGCTTCCAGTTACTACTGGGTCATTCGCAAGAGAAGCTACAGCTGGAACTTCTTTTGTAATTTCAAAACGAGTTTTTGAGTTTTCTTCGTTCGCAATAAACTCGACAAATTTTTGAGCTAATTCAGCATTTTTTGAGTAAGCACTTACGTTATAGCTCTTTACGTTAACAAACGCGCTCATGTTTTCGCCATTTTCAAGACCAGGTAATTTTGCTACACCGTAGTTGATACCAGCTTTTGTGAATGGCTCGATGTTCCAAGGTCCAGAGATAATTGCAGCCGCTTTACCTTCTGTGAATAGAGATTCTAATACGTTAATACCTTGCTCTCCAATGATTCCTGTTGGGAATAAACCTTCAGAGTAGAACTTTTGGATATATTCAGCACCTTTAATTGCACCTTCGTTATCTAAACCGATGTCAGTAGCATCAAATCCACCGTCGTTACCGAAGATGTAACCGCCGTAACCACTCATAACACCTTGAGCATAATAAATTTGATCAAATAAAGCTAAGAAACCAAACTTTTCTCCATCAGCAACACCTTTTGAGTACTCATACCACTCTTCTAGAGTTTGTGGTAATTCTTCTTCAGAGATAAGGTCCTTATTGTAGTAAAGCATTGTTGTTTCTACAGCTTTTGGTAAACCGTAAACCTTACCGTCTACCATTTGAGATTGCATTGCTGATTCTGTATAGATAGAAGTAACATCTTCAGCAACTGTTAATTCTTTGATTAACCCTTCAACTACAGCAGTACCAATCTGGTCACCAGGCATTGTTAATACATCTGGGCCTGTACCAGCTGGGCCATCTAAACGTAGATCTTCAATTTGTTGAGCATATGCTTTTTCTACAACCTTAACTGTTACATTGTGCTCTTCTTCAAATTTAGCGATAGCATCCTTAATGCCTTCACCTTTTTGTATATCTTCCCAAACTACTAACTCATTAGTTTCAGTAGCCTTTTTTGTATCTTTCTCAGCGTCGCTACCACTTTCTTGTGGTCCACAAGCAGCAAGTGATAGTGCTAAAGCAAGAGTACCAATTACACTAAAATACTTTTTTAATTTCATGGTAAGACTCCCTTTCAAGTTGTTTTCAAACAGTTTCATAATTTCTATGTATGTCATTTATGAAACCGCTTTACAAAAAACAATATACCATCATGAGAAAAAATAGTAAACTTTTTTTACTCATTCTAGTAAAATATTTTACGAAAACTTTACAGAAATATGTCTCACATTTAGTAAAACCTATATTTTTAAGGACTTTAGAGGCATCGAGTAGGAGGATAATCATTATTTGACTATCCGACCTCTCACACCACCGTACGTACGGATCCGTATACGGCGG
>NZ_JBFOKR010000021.1:0-76841 GCF_047246645.1 Ferdinandcohnia jepli | reverse complement strand
AGTTTAAAAGATTAGGTACGCATATTGGATAAAGGGTGAAGCGAAATTCACTTCACCCCAACATTTGACGTTGAACCCTTTTTTTAGCATGTAGGGAAGCATAAAATTTTTTCCTATCTGTATAAGTGCAACTACGGCTCTGCTGTCGCCAAAAGGCTCGGCAATCGCCGAGTTTTCTAATACATTAAGATTAACTTCGTGAAAAGAGTAAAGTATAAGACTAGACATCGTTTTTGGCGATCATGGGCATTAAAAAGAATTTTCTAATCGTAACCCACCAATAAAAGATTGAAAGTAAAAGAATTAAGAAGTTCATGGTGTAAATTTAAATTGTATGTACTACTTAAATGTAGTATATTGTAATATGTTGTAAAAACATGTAGAAGCTTATCGATTTATACACATTAATGGGGTGTGCACGAATGTTATTTAACTCATATACGTTTATTTTCTACTTCTTACCCGTTGTTTTTGTGGTTTATTTTTTATTAAATAAAACGAAAAAAACGATTTTTTCACGAATCTGGTTAGTAGCCAGTTCATTGTTCTTTTATAGCTGGTGGAATATTGCGTATCTCCCTTTAATTGTCGGGTCATTGGTCGGCAATTATATAATAGGACAACGCCTCCCAATAATTGAAAGTATCAGCGGGAAAAAGAAGCTTTTAACAATAGGTATCATACTTAATGTCCTTTTATTAGGTTACTTTAAGTATTACGACTTCTTCTTATCCAATGTTAATCTTGCTTTTAAGTCGGATTTTCCACTATTAGAATTAGCATTGCCGTTAGCAATAAGCTTTTTTACGTTTCAGCAAATAGCATATTTGGTGGACGCGTACAGAGGTGAAACAAAAGGATACAATTTTATTAACTATGCACTATTTGTTACATTCTTTCCACAGTTAATTGCTGGCCCAATCGTACATCATGCGGAAGTAATGGGTCAATTTGATGATCCAGCGAAGAAAAGAATCAATCTAAACAATATCTCTAAAGGATTATTTATCTTTTTTATTGGTCTCTTTAAAAAGGTAGTAATTGCTGATACATTTGCCGTTTGGGCTACAAATGGATTCGATGATTCAATCAGTCTTACATTTTTTGATGGCTGGCTAACCTCGTTGTCTTATACTTTCCAATTATACTTTGACTTCAGTGGTTATTGTGATATGGCAATTGGAGCAGCATTGATGTTTAATATTGTATTGCCAATTAACTTTAATTCTCCATATAAAGCCTTAAATATTCAAGACTTCTGGAGAAGATGGCACATGACACTGAATCGGTTTTTAACGAACTATCTTTATATTCCACTTGGTGGGAGTCGAAAGGGTAAAGTTAGAACTTATATAAATATTTTAATTATCTTCTTTGTAAGTGGATTATGGCATGGTGCCGGCTGGACATTTGTATTCTGGGGACTATTGCATGGGTTCGCTTCAATGATTAATCGTTTTTGGAAAAATAGAGGATTTAAGCTGCCTACGATTGTTGCTTGGTTTATAACGTTCCAGTTAGTTAACTTTGCATGGGTATTTTTTAGAGCAAATACATGGTCAGATGCAATTAAGGTTTTAAAAGGGATGTTTGGCTTCAATGGTATTGCACTACCGGATGCAATGCAGCAGGTCATTAATATGGTATCACCAATACAGATTGCATTTTCACAGGCATTTCTATTTAATACAATCACAACTGTTCAAGTTGCGGTATTTGTAATCCTTGGTTTATTTGTTGTGGTTCGTATGAAAAATTCAGTTGAGTTAATGAATGAGTTACAAGGTGAATGGAAATATGTTATTTGGGCCTCTGTTGCCACAGTTGTTTCAATTCTTTCACTTAATCGAGTAAGTGAATTCTTGTACTTTAACTTCTAGAGGGGTTGTATAACGTGGTGAAAAGAAGCTTTTTAGTAAAATATATTAGTGTTGTTGCGATTTTACTATCACTTGTTATGTTATTCGTATATATATTCGATCCGCTATCCTTCTATCGATTTTCAAGTTTTTATGAAAAACAGTACTCGACAGAGGCACGTTTTCAAATACCTGGCTTTGTAAAAAATTCCGAGTATGATACGTTAATTGTGGGAACGTCAATGGGGCGGAACTTTGTAGAGTCCTACGTTGATGAGAAACTAGGTGGAAAGAGTTTAAATGCTACATTACCGGCGGGAACAGCGAAGGAACAGAGTTTAACTGCTTCATTGGGTTTGCGTGAAAAGAAGGTGAAACGAATCATTTGGGAAATTAATCATTATTCCATACAAGGTGGAAGTGAATTCGTGTTAAATGAACCCAATAAATTTCCTTTCTATCTTTATGATCGTAATCCATTAAATGATTATAAGTATTTATTAAATTCTTTTTCATTCTCATTAATTAAGACCAATCTTATTGCAAATCTAAAACATGTAGATGTGAACCGTGACAGAGAAATGCTTTTTAAGTTTGGGAATGGGGTAGAACCGGCAAAAATTGAGAACCTGCCTTTTGGGTTTGGACCTAAAGAACCAAACAATAAGAAGCCTGAGGAAGAGTACAGATACGACTCTATGATGGAGAGTTTTTCAGATAATATGCTTTCCTTAGTGAAGGAAAACCCGGATGTAGAATTTATTTTCTTTTATGCTCCTTATCCAATTCTAACGCACATAAACAAATTCAATGACAGCACTCCTGAATTTGAAGAGCGTATAAAGGTAAAGGAAGATATATATAATCTCGTTCAAGACTATGACAATGTGAAAATTTATGATTTCCAGGCTGATCGTGAAATTACCCATAATTTAAGCAATTACATGAGTGATTGGACACATTATTATATGTTTATAAATGAATATATCATTGATCAAATTGCTGAGGGACAGCCTATTGCTTCAATTGAAGAGTATAAGAAGCTCAATGAAGAACTTTACGATCAAGTACTAAACTTTTCTGTAGACAATTTAAAAGAGTTTGAATATCAAAGGGCTAATGCAGAGTAATTCCAGGTACTCTTTGAAAAAAGCAAAGGTGGACACGAAATGTGTCCACCTTTTATTTGATTATTTAATCCATGCGCCATCTTTACCTAGCTTGTAGCCGCCAATCGTTGTGTTGGAAGCCATAACGCCGTTATTGTAGAAGTAGTACCACTTTGTACCGATTACCTTCCAACCTTTTTGCATTGTTCCGTTGCTAGTTAGGTAGTACCAAGCATTATCATAAAGCCATGTGTTGGTTTTCATAATACCGTCAGATCCAACGAAATACCAAGTCTTATTATCAAGCACCCAGCTATTTGTTACCATTAGACCGGATTTTCCAAAATAGTACCAGCCTTTATCGTACGCCCATTTGTTTGTGAGCATAACTCCATCTTTATCAAAATAGTACCAGCCCTTATCGTAAACCCAGTTATTAGTAACCATAGCACCAGATTTTCCTACGTAATACCAAGCGCCAGCACTATCCTTAATCCATTTATTTGATAGCATAACTCCACTGTTATTGAAGAAATACCAAACACCAGAAACTTTTTCCCAGCCAGTTTGCATAACACCGTTTGAATTTAGGAAATACCATGTACCATTATCATCAAACCAGCCAGTTTTCTTATTTCCGAATTGGTCTTCATAGTACCAGTTTCCATTTTTATTTACCCATGTAAATATTGGTTGTTCTTCATCTTTAAATTCTCCATCGAATAAAACGTAAGTATCTCTTGTTTCAAGTTCTTCAATGATAGCTTTTGCAGAGGTACCAAGAGGATTTTCATTCATAAACGCAACATATAGAGAATCCATTAATAATAAAGCATCAATCTTACTTATTAGGTTATAGCTTAAATTAAGATATCCAACTGAATCAAATTCCGCAAGATATGAAATGTCAGAAAGTTGATTGTCGTATGCAACTAAATCTTCTAACTTTGTTAATGCAGCTAACGCAGATAAATCAGTTAATCCATTTTCTCCAATATATAAATTTACTAGATTTGAAAGTGAAGAAATAACTGTTAAATCAGATTGAGTTACTCCTGCATTATTTAAATAAAGAGTATCTAAATTCGTTAAGTTAGCTAACACTTCTAAATTCGCATTTGTATAATCGAGATCTAGAGCTGTTAAATTACGTAAATTACGTAATGGTGTAATGTCCGTAATTGGATTGTTGAACAAAGTTAATGTATCAAGGTTTGTCAGGTTTTGAATTGGAGTTAAATCACTAACATTATTACTACCAGCCAATAAAGTTACTAAACCTGAAAGTGATGCTAATGGTGTTAAGTCTGAAATAGAATTGTAGTATAGATTAATTGATTGTAAGTTTGTTGCCTTTTCAATACCCTCTAATGATGAAACACCAGCATACATTAAATCTAGCTCAGTTAATAAAGCTAAATCACTTTCTTCAAGATCTCTATCAACAATTTCTAGCGTTTCCTTCACCTTTTGTTCAAGCGCAGCGTCTTCAAAGAATGTTGGTGTCGGATATGTCTCCCCAACAAAACCCATTTGAGAGAATGCAAACTCTCCATTAATATATAAATCAACACCCACTTCATAGTGTGTTGAAGGAGTTAGTCCTGTAATGGTGTAAGCCATTGGACCATCCTCGTGAAGAAATGAAGCAACAGGAATGTAGCTATCACCATCTATCATGAAGACAACGTATTCAAATTCATCTTTGTTTGCGTAATCTCCAATATATTCCCATGTAAATCCAATCGAAGTGTCAGAAACACTGAAGTTTGGAAAATCGATAAACCCCAAGTCTTCATATGTATCGCATGTTGGATCATCACAAGCTGTCTCAGCCATGATATTAGCCTTTAAATCATTTAGGCTTTCCTTAGTAAGTTTTTCGGCACTAGCAGAAGTGACGGGAATAAGTAATGTCACTACTAAAGAAAAGATTGCTAGTAGATTGATAAATTTGTACTTTTGCATAAAAAGTCCCCTCTCTCTTTATAAAATAGGAATAAAATAATAGGAATAAATACCCACTATTACCAAAAACTCTAGTTTAGTATACTTGAATTGCAAGACTTTTGGTAGAAAATTGTGGAATTTTCCAGAAAAATGTCTAATAATGAGAGTAGCAACAAAGATATAACACAGGTGGAGGACATTATGAATTGGTTTATTTTTATATTTATTTCGCTTATTTTCATCTTATCGCCATATAAAACAGGATTGTATTCAAATCTAAGTTTTTACAGCTTGAGTATTTTACTATTCAGTCTGTTTGTACTACTAATAGTAAGACTCTATTTCAAACGAGAGGTATATGTATTAAAAAACGTTATCTTTATTCTAATAATCCCCCTTATTTATCTGCTTCCATTGCCAATTGCAGAGAATCCACTAGGTGCGTGGGATTCAGTGATACAATGGTTTTCATTTGCGACTTTTTTCCTTTTACTATATTGGTCTGCTTCTGAACCAAACATTCAAAAATGGCTGCCATTCGTTTTTCAATTTACAGGTGTTTGGATTGCCTTTTATTCAATGTTCATCTATTTAGATCTTTTACAGTTGCAAAACGCCTATATAGCCGGGAGACTAGGCAGTATTTTTAAGTATCCAAATACATTTGCAATGATTATGATCGTTTTTTATTTTTTCTCACTAATATTCCTGCTGAAACGGGAGCTATCTTTCTTACAAAAACTTATCTACGTAATACCACTTGTTCCTTATATAATCGGATTTTTGGCATCGTACTCTAGAGGAATGATGCTTGTATTCCCAATTGTGTGGGTTATAGGTTTACTACTTCTACGCATGAAAATGCAATTGGAATACTTTCTCTTAACTATTGTAAGTTTTGGATATGCATTGTTTGCTTTTAGTGTAATAGGCAGCAGAGGGGAAACTTTTCTCCATATTCTACTTCTAGTGGGTAGTATTTTACTTTCAGTTGTAACTGTCTATTTAGTAAAGTACTTATTGAAAAGATGGAATGCACCGCTGGAAAAATGGGAGAACCGTAGATGGTCTCAATTTATGCTACCAACGATTACCGTTTTACTTGGTTTATTAATGGTATTGGATATAACCAACCAAGGACTGGTTTACAAGCAATTACCGTCCGGGCTACAGGAAAGAATTAAGGATATAGATTTAACAAGTGGAACGGCGATGGAAAGGCTTATCTTTACTGAGGACGCTCTACGGATCAGCAAGGAATCACCATTTATAGGACATGGTGGAGAGGCGTTCAGGGTTATCTTTAAGAAATATCAACAGTTACCTTACCAATCTAATAAAACACATAACGGATTCGCAGAAATAGTAATTGATACAGGATGGATTGGACTGATACTGTTTTTAGCTGTAATTTTTTACATTTATTATCAATTATTTAAACGATATCGAAAAGAAAGTGATAATAGCACACTTCTTGCTGTCATGTTATCAACCCTTGTTCTATTCATTCATAGTTTGTTAGATTTTAATTTTTCGTTTGGAACAGTTTGGTTACTAATTCTTTGGCTTATTGTTCTTGGCCTTACTACACAATCAACATATAAAGGTAGAACGAGAAACAAGCAAAAAGTGTCAAAACCAAAAAACAATATTGCCTTAGTAGGGATTTATAGTATTTTTACGTTACTCGTTATTAGTTGCTCTGTGTTCTCCTATCGGTTTATGCAGGCAGACCGTTTAGTGACAGAAGCGAAACAATTTACGGGCCTGCATGAGCAAGAGCAGCTACTGGAAAAAGCAGTATCCCTAAATCCCTACAATATTTCATATTGGATGACTGTAAGCAATGTGTATCTTCAACTGTATAAAAGTGATTCTACCTACAAGGGAAAAATTGAAGAAGTTATTGCACAAACCACTGAAGTGGAGCCAAATAATTCAGAGGTATTAAAAAAAGCCGGCGACTTTGCAGAAAAACTTGGAAATGAACAGGAAGCTGTAACGTACTTTTCTAGGGGCTTAGAAGTGGACAAGTTCAACACCTCTCTCTATGCAAGAACCATTAAAGCAAAAGTGTTACTTGCTGAGAACACAAAAGACGTAAGTGAAGTCAGTGAACTATTGAATTCGGCCCTACAAGATTATCAGAATAATCTCCAGGCGTATGAAAGCTTCAAAGAGAAGCTACTAAAAGATCATGATGATTTTAACAGTAGGAATTTTACCGTAAGTAATATTTCGCATGAATACGCTGGACTTGCATATTACCTTTTAGAAGACTATAGCCAGGTTATTGCTATTATGAATCAACTAGAGAGCGAGCCATCTGAGCAATTGCTAGCTTTAATAGTTCTCTCTTATGAAAAATTGGGAAAATCAAATGAAGCGATCGAAATCCGTGAAGGATATAATGGCGATCTCTCAACGATTATTGAAAAATATAGGTAGGGAAATGGTATGAAAAACAAACGATTTAGTATGGCTACGATTGCATTGCTCATTGGAGTTATTCTCTCCAGCTGTGGTGTGGAAGAAATCAATCAAGAGAGAGATCAAGAGATTGTAAACCAAATAAAGAAAATGAGCCTTGAAGAAAAAATAGGTCAAATGATGATAGTTGGTGTAGAAGGTTATGCCCTAAATTCTTCTACTAAAAAGATGATTGTGGACAAAAAAGTAGGCGGATTTGTCATTTTGGGTAATAATGTCAGGACAAGTAAACAATTATTTGATTTGGTTAATTCGCTAAAGTCAACGAATAAACAGGAAAATAGAATTCCTCTATTTTTATCGATTGATGAAGAGGGGGGGAGAATCACTAGATTTCCTGAAGAACTAAGAAAGCTTCCGTCAAACAAAGAAATTGGAGAGTTGGACAATCAGGAAGTGGCCTATCAAATCGGAAGACTGCAAGCAGAAAAACTAAAGCTTTTTGGATTGAATATGAACTTTGCTCCAGTTTTGGATGTCAACAGTAATCCCAAGAACCCTATAATTGGTGATCGTTCATATGGCAACAATCCAGAGGTTGTCTCACGTTTGGGTGTGCAAACGATGAAGGGTATCCAAGAGAATGGAATCATTCCGGTACTTAAGCATTTTCCAGGGCACGGAGATACTATAGTCGATTCTCATCAAGGCTTACCAAGTGTATCGCATGATATTAACCGATTGGAGAATCTTGAGTTAGTACCTTTTCAGGAGGCAATCGACGAACAAGCAGAGGTAGTGATGACAGCACATATATTACTACCAAAGTTAGATGCCACACATCCAGCAACAATGTCAAAGAAGATCATAACCGACCTTTTGCGTGAAGAGCTGCACTTTGACGGTATTGTAATTACTGATGATATGACAATGAAGGCTATTTCTGCTAATTACGGGATTAGTGAAGCTGCAGTAGCGACGGTCCAAGCGGGTAGCGACATGATTATGGTTGCCCATAATCATCAAAAAGGGATAGAGGCGTATGAAGCCCTATTAAACGCAGTAAAAAAAGGTGAACTATCGGAGGAGCGCATCGACAAAAGTGTGTATCGAATTCTAAACGTGAAGAAAAAATATCAATTGAGTGATGAAAGAAGCCCATTTGGCCCAATTCGAGACATTAATGAAAAGATAGGTACTCTTTTAATGGAACATTTTTAGTGTGTAGAAGCGTACATTCAAATTTAAATTCACAAGTGTCATGAAAAAGCACAAACACACCTAAAACATACAAAAAACCTTCTGTTAGAGATAATTTTTATCACAACAGAAGGTTTTACCTTTTTAATTAGTAGTCTCTTTGTTTTGGTGTGCTGCTACGATTTTTGACATGAAGTTGAGTAAATCATCATGGATTTCTTCATGTTGTAAGGCAAATTCAATGGTTGTTTCGATGAATCCTAGTTTCTCCCCAACATCATATCGCTTTCCTTCAAATTGGTAGGCAAAGACACGTTGAATTTCGTTTAATCTTTGAATTGCATCTGTGAGTTGAATTTCGCCACCAGCCCCAATATCTTGGTTTTCAAGAAACATAAAGATTTCGGGGTTAAGAATATATCTGCCTATGATTGCAAGGTTTGATGGTGCAGTGCCTGGTTTAGGTTTTTCCACAAAACGATTCACTTGGTAGCGTCTACCGTCATTTGTTAGCGGATCAATGATACCATAACGATGTGTTTGATTATCTGGTACAGTTTGAACACCAATTACAGATGATAGTGTAGATTCATATTCATTTATTAACTGGCGAAGGCAAGGTGTTTCACTTTGAACAATATCATCACCTAAGAGAACAGCAAATGGTTCATCACCAATAAAATTACGTGCACACCAAACTGCATGACCCAAGCCTTTTGGTTCCTTTTGGCGGATATAATGGATATCAACCATTTTTGATGAAGCTTGTACCTTTTCAAGTAAATCAAATTTTTCCTTTTCAATTAAGTTCTGCTCAAGTTCAAAAGCATGATCGAAATGATCCTCAATCGCTCTTTTCCCTTTTCCTGTAACAATAATAATATCTTCTATACCTGATTCAACAGCTTCTTCTACAATATATTCAATTGTCGGCTTGTCAACGATAGGAAGCATTTCCTTAGGCATAGCCTTTGTTGCCGGTAAGAAACGCGTGCCTAATCCGGCAGCCGGTATAATTGCTTTTCTAACTTTTTTCATCCTGATGATGCTCCTTTTCAAGATTCTATATCAATATTGGATTTTTAAGGCTATTATTTCATAGATAGAAATGTTTTACAAGGAATGAAAATTGTAGTAAGTTGCTATCTTTATGTAAATATTAATTTTAAATTGGATATTATTATATGTTAACAAGCTCAGAAGAGAATGGTATAGTAGAAATGTTATTTTTGCATTATGTTTGGTTACTATTACAGGAAGAACGGGAGGTTTTATAATGCCTGAAGTATTAAAGCGCTATTTTACTAATAAATCGATTAAAAATGGCTCGTTACTGGCACTATTAACTTTAATCTATACTCTATTTAATATAATTACCTTTGAAACAATACATAGAGGCTCATTCAGTGGATTTTTTACCTGGTTTACTGAAAGTACAACATCATTCGCAATAACCTTTTTATTCTTATTCCTTTTTGTGGCTGCACTATTGTTTCTACCATCTTTTCTATTTATCCCTTTACTAGTTTTACAATCAGTAGTTTTGTTTATTATAGCCTTTGGAAGTAGAACAAAGTTTCTCTTAAGAGGCGAATATTTTACCCCATTTGATATTTATGTTCTTGATGAAGGCGCAGACATATTTACTTTTATGGATGATGTCATTACAACTAAAATAATAATAGGTTCTGTAGCTGTTGTCATAGCGCTGATTATCTTCAGTATCTTATTTGTTAAGTTAAAGAAAAGAGTCGTTTTTGTACCTCGCCTTATTGTGTCTATATTATCAGTAATTGGTTTTATCTATATTACAATGAACCCAACTCTCTTCTCTTCAAAAATCTATAACGAAAATATTGAGACAGTTGAAAGCTATGATAAGTTTGGGTTTATAGGAGCCTTTTTGACATTACAGGAAGCAGCCGAAAATGAAGAACCAAAAGGAAATGGGAAAACCTACACTAAATCTGAAATTAACAGAATTCTGGGCGATTTAGAGACGAATAAGACTGATGAAGTTAATTCTGAGTTGAATCCAAACATAATTGTTGTTCTTGGAGAGGCATTATGGGACCCGTTATTGTTAGAAAACATAGAGTTTAAAGAAGATCCGTTACCGTATTTCCGATCATTAATGGAGGAACACACTTCAGGTACCTTTTTAAGCCATTCATATGGTGGAGGAACATTTAATCCAGAGCTAGAGGTATTAACTGGTTTAACGACTCGTTTCGAGGTAGAGGAGCTGTATTATAATCGTATTAATCGTCCAATCGATTCATTGGCGCATGTTTTAAAATCTCAAGGTTATCATACGACAGCTGTTCACAACTTTAAAAATTGGTATTATGGTCGGAATGAAATTTATAAACAATTAGGATTTGAAAAGTACGTTAGTATGGAGTTCTTCAATAATCCAAATTATATCGGTCCATGGATTGATGACCGCCGCTTAATGGAAATTGCACTTGACGAGTTAAAACAAACGGAAGGCCCTGATTTCCTGAATGTAGTAACGGTAAGTAGTCATGGTCCATATACAGACCATCGCTTCGAAAATATGAACGAAATCACTTCAAGTAACATGACTGAAGGTTCGAAGCATATTCTGAACTTGTACTCAAACCTCCTAAAAGAGACAGATGATGCCATCCGACTATTAATTGAAGGCATAGAAGAACTGGATGAACCTACTGTCGTTGCTATTTATGGAGACCACCTGCCTTTCCTTGGTAAAGGGTATGATGTTTATAAGGAATCCGGTTATTTTAATGAGGATTTTAATGATTATAATGAATATCTTAAAATGTACCAAACACCATTACTTGTTTGGGACAATTTTAAAGAACCTAAAGTGAAAGAAGAACTGAATATGACAGCAAACTTTTTAGGTTCATATATTCTAGCTTATGCAGGAAAAGAAATGTCACCCATCTTCCAAATGAACCGTTTACTATATTTACAAGGAATGCACAGAATTCCTAAAACAATGTTTTATGAAGAAGTAGGTATCAAAGAGGATGATTTATTAGATTATAAACTACTTCAATATGATACATTAAAAGGTCGTCAGCACTTGTATAAAAATTATGATGTGACGCCAGTGGACGATTATTTACTTGGTAGTGGGAAAAACGAGATAACTTCAGCAGAGGCTGCAAAAAATCAGCAGGGCTACTATATAGTGGAGCTGGAGGGTTCATTCTTTGTTTCGAATGGTGTTGCCTATCTCAATGGCGAACAACTTCCAACCGAATTTGTAAGTCCAACAAAAATGAAAGCAACCGTGTCAGCTGATTACCTGAATTCACTTAAAGAAAATAAAATTCAAATTAAAGTAGTGGACGACCAAGGAACAGTTATTTCAAAGTCCAACAGCATTAAGTCCACAGTAAAATAAAACAAAAGCGGAGTTCCCGAATTGGGAAACTCCGCTTTTTACATTACTATAAGTCTTTATGCCTTTCTTCTCAATTTTGCTTTTATTTTATCTAAAAATAATGCAAGAACAAAATCTTTAGTAAAATATAGTATCCCAAAATAAACTACTATGTTTATTGAAATATCCAAGATAAATGTTAGCAACATACCTGAGGTAAAGAGATCAATCACATAGGAAATTGGCAGAAAAATAAGGGCATAAAATAGATATTTCAGTTTTGATATTTCAAATAATTTATAATCAACCTTTAATTGTTTTCGAATATAAATGTACTCAAATGTTATTAATAAAACATTTGCGATTGTTGTCGTGAAGATAGCTGTTGTAGGTGAAAAAACGTTAAAAAGGACTAATAAAGAGTTCAAAACTACGTTAATAAAGCCAGCAACGAAAACGAGTCGAACAAGAATGTTTTCCTTTTGCTTTACATAGATAATTTGATTTGAGAGTATAGATTCAATTCCAAGAAAAATCATATAAATCGAAAACACTTTTAATACAGGTGAAGCATCTACGAATGCAGCTCCCCCATATAGGAGAACCCCGAAATCAGAAATAATAAATAAGCCGATGGAGGCCGGGAATAAAAAGGCAAAGTAAATTCTTGAGATATTATTAAGCAGATATAGATATGATTCTTCATCTTCACTACCAGAGAGGTAGGATAACCGTGGAATCGTCACCTGGATAATACTGAGCATTAATGTATTAACAATACCCATCATTTGCTGAGCCATTACATAGAATGAAACCTTTGCCTCACCGAGAAATTCACCAAGCATAAAGCGGTCCAATTGATTATAAAGAATATTTGCGTTTGAAAAAATAACAACCAGGAATAAAGGTCTAATATGCTTTTTTAACGTTATATGAGAGAAATCAAGCTTGATTTTTCTTTTGATATAAACAAAGCTTACAATATTATTTAAAACTGTCGTTAAAATTAACAAAGAAGCGTATTCCATATAATTGTCCGGCGTTTTTACAAGTGCAAATAGGAGAACAACATAGAGACCTTTGATAATTACAGTTTTTATTGTAATAAAGTCATACTTTTCGTTCGCCTCATTGACCCACTCCACATAAAAGATATTTCCTATTAAGTTAATACTATATAGAAGCAGGATAGGAAATATGGCATTATCACCGTATCCCAAATATATGACTACAAAGTATACAAGAAGCGATGAAACACTAGTAACAATACTGATTGTTAGTAAGCTTGTAAACAGCTGGTTTACCTTTTGTTGATTACCTTTTATGCGACTCATTTCTCTAAGTCCGTATTGATAAACACCAAATACAGCAAAAATAAAAAAGTAATTAAAGATGGTTTCGGAGAACTGAACTTTACCAATGGAATCAGCCCCAAGTGTTCTATACACATACGGGCCTATTAATAAAGGGATGATTATATTAAATACGTTTAAAATAATCTTGAATATAACGTTTTTTACCAATGATGATTTCTGCATTATTAATTTCTTACCCTTCGGTATAAATTATTGGTGATCTTTTGAAAAGGAAAGGTTTGTCATATGGCTTTGTCTTTTTGATTCCTCAGGTAACTCCATATAATCATCTCCATAAAGAGTAGTGAGATATCGGCTAGGATTCCTAGGAATATAAAATTGATTGTTTTCGAATTCTCCCATTTGCAGTGGGAATATATCATCAACTTCAAAATATGCCCAACCAAAGTACGGTGTTTCGATTCCATACGTTATATACTTCGAAGGCTTATTGACTTTTGTATACATGTTGTGAATTTTGGAATTATATATGATTCTTCGGATTAAATCTTTTAACCCTGTAACGTTTTCTGGATATAGTATACTGGCAAGTCGATGGACACCTTTTTCAAGTGGTGTTTTGTGATTTGGAGCTTGAACAAAATCAAAAGGAAAAATATCGATTGAAATACCTTTTCTATTTTCACCATTCCAATCTTCCCATTCAAAATCATCAAGGTATAATATTTTTAACCAATTATGTTTTCCATGGGTATGAACGGTTTCCGTTTCAATATGAAATTTTGATGGAAGCTTGTCTGCTATAACTTTTGCAAATTTATTGTAGTCATCTCGCAACATTCCAATATCTGAGTCGTCATCCCAGGGTATAAAACCTTTATGCCTTTCAGAACCTAACAAAGATCCATCAGAAAGCCAATACGATATGTTATGTTCGACACACACTGAGTGAACAACCTTCATCATTTCAACCATAGTTAGTTGGGCTGATCGAAGTGGAGTGTCGTTTTGTGAAATCAACATAAAATTAGTTCCCTCCATATTAAAAGCAAAAACTGTATTATTGCTATTTATTCTCTATGATTCAATTTACACAAAGGAAAATGGTAAATCAACAATAAATCATTATATCATATAGTCCAAATGGAATGATTTAATAATTTGGTGGAAACGGACACGAATGAATTGTATCTTATCGAAAGATGTAATAAATAATTTTTAGACATTTTTAGTTATTTACAAAAAGTAACATAAATCTACAAAAAAGGTTCTTTTTAGATAATTTCCATTTAATTTGCTGTCTGAATATGTTATTCTTTTGATTGGATTATCTAAAATTACTTAAAGCATTAGTAATAATGTTATATATAACTAAAGGGGTAAGGAATTATATGATTGCTAACTGGAATAACTCTGAAAATAAATTTGAATCCTTTTTACTGCTTTTTATCATACTTCAACCAATCTTAGATTTACTTACAGCTTTTTGTATACTTGTTCTCGAAATCAATATAACAGTTGGTATTATTGTTCGGATGATTGTCATGGTTGCAGCAGCCGTATTTTTATTAATAAGGGCAAAAGAAAAGGACAACAGAAAATATATTATCTATCTAATTGGATTAGGTATTGTATTGCTTATTGGGTTTGTGAATAATTACTTATCAAAATCTCCAATTTATATGGGAGAAGAAATTAAGCTAGTAGCTAAGACTATGTATCCTTATTTAATGTTGGGTAGTTACATTCTCGTTTTTAAAGCGTTACGTGCCAACACAACTATAGAAGATAAAATGAAGAATTCAATTGTATATGCGTCCCTTATTACCAATATCATTATGGTTGTTTCCATTGTGACAGGTACTGATTATGGAAGCTATGATTACATGAAGTCGGGTTCTAAAGGTTGGTTCTTTGCAGCAAATGAACTAGGAACTTTGCTTGCGATTTCGTTACCTATTGTAGTGTTATATTCAATCGATAAAACAAAGTCCTGGAAGCAATTATATTATTGGATTCCTTCGCTCCTTATGATTTTTTCGCTGCTAGCAATTGGAACAAAAGTTGGCTACGGTGCGATTGTTATTGTATTTGCAATTACAATTTTCATGGGGTTACTTCGATTCATTATTACTCGTAAGAAAAGTGACGCAAAGCCTGGTATATTACTCAATACTATTGTGGCAGTTGTTATTCTTGGGTTGCTTATTGTATTTACGCCACATACTCCAATGGCAGTAAATACAAATCTGCATTATCAGTCACTCCAAGAGCAGGAAGATCAAGGAACTAATACTGGGACTGAAACGGAAGATCCTGCAGTAGACCCGGAGACAGTTAATGAAACACACCAGCAAGAACAGACAGAGGCATTACTATTTAGTGGCCGACAATTATATGAAGAGATGTATAAAGAATACTATCAAGATGCATCTGTTATGCAGCGATTGTTCGGAATGGGATATGGCGGCAATTTTGAAGAACATGCAAAATTAATTGAACGCGACTTCCATGATTTGTTCTATTCATTTGGTATTATTGGCTTTATTATGATTATCTTCCCGTTCTTATACTACGGAATATTATTAGTTGTAGCAGTTGTTAAAAACTTCAGTAAAATATTCAACATTAAGTATGCCCTTATTGCAAGCGGCTTAGCATTAGGTCTCGGAATCGCCTTTACGGCGGGTCATGTATTGACTGCACCAGGTGTTATTATATTCTTTATGGTACAGTTTGCATATTTACTGGTTGACTTAGAGATAGAATAGAGAAAAGAAAGGAAAAGCTACTTCTTTTGAGGCTTTTCCTTTTTGCGCAATATTGTTGTACTTGTATAGACGATTCAAATTATGATGTTGAGGAGTAGAAAAATATAAATGAAAAACAAAGTAGATATATTGGGTGTAGAGTTCATCAACACAACATTGTTGCAATTAGTTAACACTCTTACAACTCGATTAAAAAATGAGGAAAAAACTTTTATCGTAACAGCAAATCCTGAAATTGTGATGCAGTCTATCCAAGATGAAGAGTATAAAAAAGCATTAGATTCAGCAAATATGGTTATCGCTGATGGAATAGGGGTGGTAATCGCATCAAAAATCTTACAAAACCCTTTACCAGAACGTGTAGCGGGATATGACTTAATGTTAAAACTTCTAGAAGTTGCGAATAATGAATCATATAAGGTCTACCTTCTTGGTGCAGAAGAAACGGTATTAGCAAAAACTATTTCGAATATTGAAAAACAATATGAGAATGTACAAATTGTGGGTTCCCATCATGGGTTCTTTGATAGCAATAATATAGAAATATCAAATCAGATAAAGGATTTACAACCGGATTTAGTATTTGTTGCTTTAGGCGTACCAAGACAAGAGAAGTGGATTTATCAAAACCTGAAGCAGATGAATAAGGGAATATTCATAGGTGTAGGTGGAAGCTTTGATGTTATCGCTGGTAATGTAAAGCGTGCACCGGAAATATGGCAAAAACTAAATCTTGAGTGGTTCTATAGATTAGTAAAGCAACCATCAAGATGGAAACGAATGCTAGCATTACCTCAGTTCATAATTAAGGTAATTTTGAAGAAATTCAAAGGATAAAGTGAGTACAGCTATAGAAGGTAGTGAGGAGATATGATGGGAAATCGAATAAAAATTTTACATGTTACAGATTCACTTGATAAAGGTGGTCTTGAAGAGGTTATTTATAACCTAGTCAAAAATACCAATGATGATGTGTTTGATGTACGTGTAGCTTATTTCCGCGGTGGAGATGTAAGTGACAGACTTAAACAAAAGGGATTTATTTGTTATGAAATAAAGGAGAGCTCCACGAAGAAAGCACGCGTGAACAATCTTGCAAAACTGATCGATGACGAACGTATTGATATTATACAAACCCATTTTTGTTTAGATGGAATGCTTGCAGCAAAAAAAGCAAAGGTGAAATTAATAGAAACTACGCACAATACATATCAATTCTTTGTTAATCCTTGGGGTAAAATAAAATATAGTTTCTATTTAAATCTTGCAGATCGAATTGTTTCCGTTTCGGAATCAGTGAATCGCTTCAATAAAAAGCATTTTTTAATTTTTAATAAAAATAATTGTATATCCATTCGTAACTCGATTGATTCGGAAAGACTAATTCAAACTAATCGAGATCGTAATGAGATAAAAAAAGAATTGGGTTTACCACAGGATTCTATAATCATTAGTACTTTATCCCGCATCGATGTGCAAAAGGGACTCGAATATTTCATTGAAGTGGCCAAACGATTAAACAAGGAATATAAAAATCTTTATTTTCTAATACCTGGAACTGGTGATGCAGAATACACGGCTAAATTAAAGGGAATTGCCCAAACAGAGGAAAATATATTATTTTTAGGGCATGTAGAAAAGGTTAACGAACTCTTTAAGGTTATGGATATATATGTGATGTCTTCATTGTGGGAAGGCGCGCCATTAACATTACTTGAGGCAATGGCATATGGAAAAGCAGTTGTTGTTACAGATGTTGGTAACACAGCTGAGGTTATCGATGATAGAAGAAACGGTTTCTTAGTAACTATGAAGGACATCGATGCGATGGTAAGTAAAATTAAGACTCTACTTAATGATGAAAATCTTAAAAAAGAAATGGAAAAAAATGCAGCCGAAGACTTCCAAAAACATTTCAGTAATGAGATTATGATTGAAAAGTATAAGAATTTATATAAGACCCTTTTAAAATAAGGGGCTTAGAAAAATCAATTTAGCGTACTGAAGGAGAAACGAATGAGTGATAAGCTTCTTTTACTAAAACAAAGTATTGGTAAATTTACAAATGCAATGAAACGCGACGGTGTGTTAACTACCATTAAAAAAGCAAACAGCAGATTAATGGCTATGAGTGGAATGGACCGTATGATTTATAAAGAAAATAAACAAATTCCAGTTATTTATAATGAAATTTTGAGAGCGTATCATGCATCTGAAATAAAAGGCGTAAAAATTATTACGTCTGCGTTAGAATTTGACGAGGTTTATAACCAACGTACCATAAACCTTGCAAAATACCTAGCAGATCAAAACCATGCAGTTATTTATGTTGTGTGGCAATTTGATACCCACGAAAAATTAGAAAAGAATTACCAAAAGGTATACAAGAATATCTATCAAATACCTATGTACGACCTTATCTATGGGTTAGAGCAATTGGATATCTTAAACGACATACAGGATAAAACATTTATCACTACATTCCCAGCAAAGGCATTCCATGAACCTCTAGAAGTATTAAAAAAGAAGAACTACATCACTGTTTACGATAACATGGATGAATGGGAAGAATTTTTTAAAGTTGGACATGCTCCGTGGTACAAAAAAGAGATAGAAGAACAAATCATCAAGAACTCAAATTTTGTCTTTGCTGTATCTGAACCATTAAAACAAAAGTTTTCTTATATTAGAGACGACATCTATGTTATTGGTAACGGTTTTCAAGAAAGTCTATCTAAGAAAGAGAATGTAGCTTTACGAACAGAGGCTGGCGATAAGAAGGTTCATATTGGCTATTTTGGACATTTAACAGATTCTTGGTTTGATTATGCTCTTATTTTTGCTCTTGCAGAAAATAAACAGAATGTTATTCACTTAGTGGGACATGGGGTTCCAGATCATTTGCTGGACCGCATTAGTAAATCAACTAATATAAAGTATTACGGTAAAGTACACCCAAGTGAACTTTATGAATTTGTAAGTAACTGGCATGTTGGAATCATACCGTTTAAACATAGCAAATTATCAGAGGCGGTAGACCCAATAAAGATATATGAGTATTTATATTTTGGACTACCGACAGTATCTACAGGGATCCCCCATATTGGTGAGTATCCGTATGTGATTCATGCGAATACCTACTCTGATGTGCAAAATGCGATATCTACATTGTATATCAGCATTTTAAATTCAGAGATTCGGTATGAGGAACTAAAGGATTTTCTTCATAATTCAACCTGGGAAAAGCGCTTTGAAAGAATGCACGAAATAATTAATAAAAATTCCAAGGAATAAATTCTACAGTTTTATAGGGGGATACAATGAAGGTACTTCACTTAAATGCCGGTGCGGAAACTGGTGGGGGAATGATTCACATTCTTTCATTACTAAATGCACTGAATCGGGAAGAATTTATCTTAGGTGTTTTTGAAGAGGGAGAGATGGCGAATAGAGCAAAGCAGCTCGGCATTAAAGTCGAACTCTTTACACAATCATCTCGCTATGATTTATCAATCCTAAAAAGAATAAGGGACTTTATTAATAAAAATGAAATAGATATTGTTCATACTCATGGACCAAGAGCTAATCTATATGCATTTCTTTTAAAAGGTTCCACGAATTGCAAATGGGTTACAACGATCCACAGCGATCCACGTGATGATTTTTTAGAAGGCGGACTAAAGGGCAAGGTATTTACGAAACTGCATTTTCTTTCGTTAAAAAAAATGGATCATTTCTTTGCAATCTCAAACAATTTCACAAATATGCTAGTTGATTTTGGTTTTAATCGGAACAAAATTACTACCATTTATAATGGAATTGACTTTGATATACCGGAATACACACCTATAACAAGAGATGAATTAGGTGTGAAGAATGATGATTTTGTTATTATGATGATTGCTAGATTACATCCCGTTAAGGGGCATGTAATTGCGTTTGAGGCAATTTCTGAGGTTAGTAAGGTGTACCCGCAGGTTCAACTGTTACTAGTTGGTGACGGACCAATTTCACAGGAACTCCAGGGGAGAGCTAAACAATTAGGAATTGAGGACCACGTTACTTTCTTAGGTCATCAGGAAAACATACATGGTTTATTATTAGTCGCAGATGCAAACATATTAACCTCTTATAGTGAGAGTTTTCCGCTTGTTATCCTGGAAGCGGCCAGGGCTGATGTCCCAGTTATCTCAACGGATGTAGGAGGAGTTAAAGAATTGATTTCTGACAATTCTCTAGGTAGAGTCATACCTTCCAAAAATGTACAGGCCTTGGTGCATGAAATTAAAGAGTATATCGCACTGAAGGACCAGGACCGATTAGGCGAAATAGGAAAAAATCTTCATGAGAAGGCAGAATCCATCTATTCACTCTCTAATTTTAGTAACAGTGTTTATACAGCATACCGAAGTATTTTATAGAGAGCCCTATTAAAATAGTGTAGTTGTTCAAACGACTACTCAACACTTAATGTAGAAATAATAGGGCTTTATCCTTTTATTAGGATGCTAAAATTAACTCCTGTTACAGAAATTTTACTGTATTGTGAAACTTTTTCGTTTTTATTACGTCAAATAACTCGGAATCTATGATTATACTTTGCTCAAAAATTTCCTGTTATACAAAATAAATAGACTATGGTATAATCCACTTTAGTGTTTGCCATAGGCATAGTTATAATTATAGGACAGTCTAAAAAAACGTAAATGAAACGAATCATACTAAGAGATATAGATATTAAAAATCGCTGAAATGGTTACAGTAAGGATGAGGGGGATTCTTCATGTTATATATTGTATCGTTGGTCTGCTTTATAGCAGCTATTCTTTTAACCCCATTGGTCATTAAATTGGCAATAAAAATTGGGGCAACTGACCAACCTAACCACCGAAAAGTACATCAAAAAATCATGCCTCGTTTAGGAGGATTAGCTATATTTGCAAGTTTTATCATTGGTTTTCTTATTCTACAACCAGAAAGCCCATATAAATGGCCAATTTTGATTGGTAGTATTATCATTGTTATAACTGGAATTCTTGATGATCTATTTGAACTTTCAGCAAAGTGGAAGTTAGTTGGCCAACTGGCAGCGGCATTTGTTGTAATATTTAATGGCGTTGACGTTGAGATGATAAACCTTCCATTTGGTATTGGTGAACTTCAATTGGGTTATTTAACAATCCCGTTAACAGTTATCTGGATTGTGGGGATTACAAATGCTATCAATTTAATTGATGGACTTGACGGACTTGCTGCTGGTGTTTCATCCATTGCTTTAATCACCATTTCGGGAATGGCAATTATTATGGGTGATGGATTCGTTCTTAGTATCGGATTATTAGTCTTATTTAGTACATTAGGATTTTTATTTTATAATTTCCACCCAGCAAAAATTTTCATGGGTGATACAGGGGCCTTATTCTTAGGATATATGATTGCGGTATTATCACTATTAGGATTTAAAAACGTAACATTAATTTCTTTCATTGTTCCTGTCATTATTCTCGGGGTTCCAATATCTGATACATTCTTTGCAATTATTAGACGTATTGTAAACAAGCAGCCACTTTCTGCACCGGACAAATCACATTTACACCACTGTCTACTTAAATTGGGATACAGTCACCGTAAGACAGTGCTTATGATTTACGGGATGAGTGCCATTTTTGGATTATCTGCCGTTGTGTTCTCACAAGCAACAGTTTGGGGATCACTAGTAGTAGTTGTAGTATTGTTAATTGCAATTGAATTAATCGTCGAGAAAATTGGCTTAGTTGGAAAAGAATATCGTCCGTTGTTAAATATGTTTAGTGTCATTAAAGTTCCACAAAAAATGAAATAATCTTATATAAACACACGAGCGCGTTTTACGTTCGTGTGTTTTTTTATGTTATGGGGGCAATTTAAGGACTCAATGACTACAACAGTGCTTGGTTGAACGTGAATTTCTACAATCAAGGGAGTTCCAGGTCCCAAACTTTGAGTATGATGTACCTATGGAGTTATATGACACGTGTATCACCTTGTTATACACCAGCTTTAAGGATCAAATGTTTTACAACCAATACCGGAATTTATTGTAGTGTTAACTCTTGAAATAACCACGCATAAATCCACTCCAATCCTTTCCCCAAAAATTTTGTTACAAATAATTAGTAAATGTAACTTCTATGAAACATGACTGAAGTCCCTTTTAGTAAATAAAAAAGCTATCAGCATAATGCCGATAGCTTTTGCTCGTATTAGTTTGTATCAACAGAAGTAAAGTCTTCAACACTCTCTTCAGAAGAACTATCGCGTTGTCCTGTTGAAGTAATACCAAGGTGATCCTTAAGTGTTTGAGAAAGGATTTCAAGCTTATCTTTACTTACCTGGTAATAATATCCTCGATCAGTCCAGTCATCAACACCCTCTAGCACATGGTTTTGAATTTGGAGTTTTTGTCCAGATGCTGCGTAATCGTAAAGCGAAAGCATCTCACCGAAAGCAAGGTTCGTCGTAATGTTATCTCCAAGTGCATCAATAACTCCACCATACTTAGTAATCGAACCTACCGAAATCGCTTTGTCGATAATTGCTTTTACAACCAGCTGCTGTCTTTTACCACGTTCAATATCACTGTCAATCTTTCTCGTTCTAACAAGGGCAAGGGCTTCTTCACCATCAAGTTCTTGAATTCCCTTTCTAAGACTAATTGCATCTGGTCGGTCTTTACTGTCTTGCTCTGTAAATGAAACTGGTACATCTACTGTGATACCATCAAGTGCTTCTACAACATCGATAAAAGCTTCAAAATTCATTTTTACATAATAATCCACTGGAATATCAAATAATTCCTCTACTGTTGCAATTGTTCCATCAACACCATTGTAGACATGGGCATGGTTAATTTTATCTTTCTTCTTACGGATTGGGTCATACACATAAGAATCACGTGGAATGCTGACCATTTCAATTGATTTCTTTGATTCGTTTAATGTAGCTAAAATTAGGGCGTCAGAACGAACTGCATCACCATATTCAGCTGATCTTGTTGCACTGTCATCTACTCCGACAAAAAGAATTGAAATATTATCATGCTTAGGATCAACAGGTTCAACACGCTTTACTGATTTTTCCCCACGATTAAGCTCGGTTTTTGAATCTGCAGCGACATTTGATGCTTTATTAAAAAGGTAGGCACCATATACACCAGCACCAATTAGTAATGTGAAAAGTGGGATTAGGAATAACCAAATTATTTTTTTTCTGCGCTTCTTCTTTTTCAGCAGATATCTATTATTATTCATTACTTATATTCTCCTCAGTTGCGAATTTTTTATATCTCATTTTCTAAATATGTCACAAGACCTTCAGAAATATTGGCTTTTCCATTAGTAAGTTCTGTCATCCAATCTGTAAACTGCTGCTTTTGCTCTTCTTCTACATACGCTTCAATTTCTACATCAGAAAGATAATGTATGTCTTTTAAAAGAAAAACCGATGACCGCAGTTCGTTTTCAACCTTTCCAAGCCAGGTATAATCAATACTTGAATGCATGACTCTCATTAGTTTTCGTTCAACTATTCCTGTTGACTGCAGGCCTTCTGAAGTAGCTTTTCCGTATGCACGGATAAGTCCACCCGCACCTAATTTTATGCCGCCGAAGTAGCGCGTAATTACTACAACAGTGTCTTTAAGCTTCTTTTTTTTAAGAACCTCAAGGATAGGAACACCTGCTGTACCACTAGGCTCACCATCATCGTTTGCTTTTTGAATCTGGTCATTTTCACCAATAAGATACGCCGAGCAGTTGTGGGTTGCGTCCCAATGCTTCTTTTTTATTTCCTGAATAAAGTGTTGAGCCTCTTCCTCTGTTGTGGCACGGTTTATATATGCAATGAATCGGGACTTTTGTATATTAATTTCATGTTCTCCGTAGCCTTTTGCTGTATAATAGTGACTGAGCATCTCCTTATAGACCTCCTTTGTGGTCATAAGAAAGTAATGATACCTTCTATATACTAGGCACGGTAGCCTAGTTTCATTAGGGTCATGGAGCAAATTGTAAATAAGGAATTTTGCCCATTCTTCTATTATAAAACGACATATTTCTTACATCAATGATAAGTTTATGGATAGGTAGGAAATGTAATATAAATGTAATGAATAAAGTAGTCTCATATAAACATATTTTGATACTTACATGTAGGAAAGCGGGGGCGAGATATGGCTACTAAGAAGCTTGATATGAAGGTATTAGATACAATCTTAGAAAAAATGGTAAAAACTGTTGATCACAGCAAAGATGAAATTTTCAGGATTGGTGAGCAGTCTCGTCATGAGTTCGAGTCTATAACTGACGAGTTAAGAGCAATAAAAGAGCAAGTACATCGTGTCATTGAAGAAGGGGATAGACTGGAGACGCATTCCCTCTTTGCAAGAAAAAGGCTCTCTGAGGTAAGCAGCCATTTTAAAAAATATTCAGAGGATGAAATTAGACAAGCGTATGAAAAAGCTCATGAATTGCAGATGCAATTAACAGTTATTCGTCAGAACGAAAAGCAATTACGAGATCGACGTGATGAGTTGGAAAGGCGTTTATTAGGTTTAAATGAGACAATTGAACGTGCCGATCATCTTGTGGGACAGATATCAGTTGTTCTTAATTATCTAAACAGTGATTTCCGCCAAGTAGGAGAAATACTTGAAGACGCAAAGCAAAAACAAGAATTTGGTTTAAAAATTATTGAAGCACAGGAGGAAGAACGTCGCAAGCTTTCCCGCGAGATACATGACGGGCCGGCACAAATGCTTGCGAATGTAATGCTTCGATCACAAATAATTGATAAGGTCTTTCGCCAGGATCCTGAGGAAGGGTATAATGAAATTAAAGATTTACGGAAAATGGTGCGCTCGGCGCTTTATGAGGTTCGAAGAATCATTTACGATTTGAGACCAATGGCACTGGATGATCTTGGATTAATTCCAACCCTCAAAAAATATCTATGCACAATCGAAGAATATAACAGTGACACTAAAATTAAATTTGTGTATATAGGATCAGAGAGAAGAATTACTTCGAAATTTGAAGTGGCGATCTTCCGAATGGTTCAGGAAGCTGTACAAAATGCGTTAAAGCATGCGGAAGCTAGTGAAATTACAGTAAAGCTGGAGTTAGCCAAGCATCATGTAACTGTGATTGTGAAGGACAATGGCAAAGGTTTTGATATTCGTGAGAAAAAACATGACTCCTTTGGTTTAATTGGTATGCGTGAGAGAGTCGATTTACTCGATGGGAATATTACGATTGATTCAAGTATTGGAGCGGGAACAATCATCATGATTCAGGTTCCAATTGAAGTATAGGTAAAATAGATAGGTCAATTCTGAGTGACCTATCTTTAAAAATGTTTGCACTGTCGAAAAAACAAGAATCAGGTTATATTTTTTGCCGAGAAAAGTTGAATGATATTCCAGCAAATATACTGTTGATACGTTACAAGAAATGGTTTATAACTAATAATTAGACATTCAATCACCAATAAATGGTATAACGTAATGAAAAATAATGGATATTTCGTTATGAATTACTGCAAAAGGTGTATTGACCGAAAATGCCTCAATTGTCAGAATGAAAGGGGGAGGCGTTGTACATGAAAACAAGCATAGTAATTATTGATGATCACCAATTATTTCGAGAAGGTGTAAAAAGGATATTAGATTATGAAGCAACCTTTCAAGTGGTAGCAGAAGGTGATGACGGAGTACAAGCAGTGGCGCTTGTAGAACAATACAAGCCTGATGTTGTTATTATGGACATTAATATGCCGAACTTGAACGGAGTTGAAGCAACCAAGCAGCTGATTGAAACATATCCTGAGACGAAAGTAATTATCCTATCGATCCATGATGATGAAAGCTATGTAACGCATGCCCTTAAGACTGGTGCGAATGGATATTTATTAAAGGAAATGGATGCTGATTCATTAGTCGAAGCTGTTAAAGTAGTTGCAGATGGTGGATCATATTTACATCCTAGGGTTACGCATAATCTTGTTAGAGAATACCGTCGACTTGCAGTTGCAAGCGGGCAAACTATGTCTTCACACCCTCATATTGAAATGGAGATTCGTCGTCCATTACATATATTAACCAGGAGGGAATGTGAGGTTCTTCAGTTACTTGCAGATGGAAAGAGTAATCGTGGAATTGGCGATGACCTGTTTATTAGTGAAAAAACAGTTAAAAACCATGTGAGTAATATACTACAAAAAATGAACGTTAATGACAGAACCCAAGCAGTTGTAGTGGCTATTAAAAATGGTTGGGTTGAAGTGAAATAATATAGTAAAACGTCAAGTATCTATGTGATGCTTGGCGTTTTTTGTTATTTTGAAATATTTATTTTCATTATTTCGAATAAGAAGTGTTTAAATTTTAAGTATATTGATATATAGTTTTTTAAGATGAAAAATACTTCTTGGGGGAATTACAGAATGAAAAAGAAACGGGGATTTACTTTTAAACGTAGTAATAAGGCCAACTTTATGCTGGGCACAAAAATTAACGTAATTGTTGTAAGTATTGTTGTACTTTTATCAGCTATTATTGGTGTAATTGGCCTGCAGCAAGTTAGTAAAGGAATTGAGAAGTTTGCTGTTGAAAAGGCAAGGGGAGACTTGGAATTTGCATATGATTATCTTGAGCGTAAATACCCTGGTAGCTGGTCAATTGAAGGAGAGAAACTATATAAAGGTGCATTATCATTAAATGAGAAATATGATTTTGTCGATTATATTGGAGAATTAACAGGAGATACAGTAACTATTTTCTTACTTGATACTAGAATATCAACAAATGTCATGATTGACGGAGAAAGAGCCATTGGAACAAAAGTATCAGAAAAAGTAGCAAACATCGTCTTAAAGGAAGGCAAAAATTATTATGGTGAAGCGGTGGTTGCTGGCGATACATATCAAGCAGCATATATGCCGCTTCGGGATGGCAATGATGAAATTGTCGGAATGTTTTATGTTGGTGCTTCTCAGGAAGTTATTAATGAAATTTATTCATCTTTTCTACTGATATTTATCCCAGTGTTAGTTGTGGTCTTACTTTTAGCTATCTTTGTGGTGTTTCTATTTACTAGAAGGTTACGTAAAAGATTAGTTACCCTTTCAATAGCTTTAGAGAAAGCGGGGGATGGAGACTTCACAGTTGAGGTTGTTGATAATAGTGGAGATGAATTAACGGCATTATCAAACAGTTATAATGCAATGAGGAGTAATCTAAGAGTAATGATAGATGAGGTTCTTCAAACTTCAGAACAAGTGGCCTCTTCCTCTGAACAGTTAACTGCCGGAGCTGATCAAACTAGTAAAGCTACGGAAGAAATTACTAATGCTATTCAACATGTAGCTAGTGGAGCTGAAACAACCACAGAAAATCTTGAGGATAGCTCAAAATCCTTAGAAGAGGTTACAATTGGGATACAAAATATCGCTGATCATTCGTCAAGTGTAGCTGAAGCAGGTGGTAGAGCAACTGAACATGCTAAAATTGGTGGGGAATTTGTGAGGAAAACCGTTTCGCAAATTCATTCGATTGATCGTTCGGTTAAGGTAAGTGGAGATGTTTTCAAGGTGTTAGAAAACCGTTCTGTTGAAATTGGAGAAATTACAAAAGTGATTACGGAGATTTCTAACCAAACAAATCTACTAGCGCTAAATGCGGCGATTGAGGCTGCTAGAGCTGGTGAACATGGAAAAGGATTTGCGGTAGTTGCTAATGAAGTCCGCAAGCTTGCAGAGCAATCACAGAAGTCTGCTACTCAAATTTCTGAGCTTATTCAGGATATTCAACTGGAAATGGGAAAATCAAATCATTCTATTTCACAAGTAAAAGAAGATGTCCAATTAGGTATTGAAATAGCAGGTAAAACAGAGCAAAGCTTTTCTGAAATTCTTTCGTCAATGGAGGATATGGGTGAACGAATTGTGGAGATGGCGGCAACCTCAGAGCAAATTGCAGCAGGTGCGCAGGAAGTTTCTGCAACGATTACTAACATCACAACTGTAATCAGGGACACCTCGATGCATTCGCAAAGTGTAGCTGCTTCTACTGAGGAGCAATTAGCTTCTATGGAAGAGGTTACTGCATCTGCAACTAACCTATCTCAATTAGCAATGAACCTTCAGTTGCTAGTGAGTAAGTTTAAAGTATAAGTAATTATTAATGGGAGGGGACACTTAAGGGGTGCCCCTTTTTTTATGCTTTACTTAAAGTAAGTGACATCCCTGTTAATTTCATATAAAATGGAAACTATATTATAGACGACAGGACGAGGATGGTAAAAATAATGAAAACTGCGATTGTAACTGATAGTACAGCTTACATACCAAAGGAGATTCGGGAGAAACTTAATATACATATGATCCCCCTCAGTGTTATTTTTGGTAAAGAAACATACCGTGAGGAAATCGATATTACAGCAGAAGCATTTTATGAAGAGTTAAAAGTTAAAGGAGAGCTTCCAACTACATCACAACCGCCAACTGGTGAATTTGTTGAACTTTTTGAAAAGCTTGGAAAAGAATACGACTCTGTTATTAGTATTCATTTATCCAGTGGAATTAGTGGAACCTACCAAGGTGCTGTAACTGCTGGTGAAATGGTAGAAGGAGTCAAGGTATTTCCTTTTGATTCTGAGATCAGCTGTATCGTACAAGGATTTTACGCGCTTGAAGCTGCTGAAATGGCTGAACAAGGAAGGTCTGCTGAAGAAATCCTTGAGAGACTGAATGAAATTAAAAAATCGATTCGTGCATACTTTATGGTTGATGATTTAACAAACCTTCAACGTGGTGGTCGTTTAAGTGGGGCAGCTGCCTTTGTTGGAAGCTTGCTTCAGGTAAAACCAATACTTTGCTTCGAAGACAAGGTGATTGTTCCGTTTGAGAAGATCCGTACTCGCAAAAAAGCTTTAAATAAGGTTTTTGAGTTGTTTGATGAGGATGCAAGTAAAGGAGTTCCATTACGAGCTGCTTTGATTCACGGTAATATCGAGGAAGAAGCGAAGGAACTGAAAGCGGAATTAGAGAAAAAGTACCCGCATGTTGAGTTTTTACTGAGCTATTTTGGACCTGTAATTGGAACTCATTTGGGTGAGGGTGCTATTGGTTTAGGTTGGTATAAAAAATAATGAGAATGCGCCTTGTTTCGGCAAGGTGCTTTTCTAAAAATGTGCAAAAAAAAATTAGGAGTCTTTATCCTAATTTAAAAACTAATCCATTTTCCACTAGTTATTTTTTTGAACTTCCTCCTGCGGTCTTTCTTCCCCATCAACAGGTATTCTTTTGTATTCATAACTGCTGTAAATGCTAAGGACAAGAAAGTAAATTAATAAAAGGGCAGTCCAAGTTGAAGAAGTAACCTGTAATTTATCTTGTAATACTACAAATAAAACCCCTATTAAAAGAATGCTCCCAATGCAAAGCAATAAACCATTCTTTATAATCCACTTCATATCCTATTCCCTACCTTTCATTACTTACTATCTCCAAATTCTGTATAGTTCATCCATAAACTTTTAAAATTGCAATTCCTAGGAGGTATTTATGAGATTTATATCAGATAAGAAGGTCTTGTTACTAGAACCATTGGTAGAAAATCCAGATGAAATAGAGTTATACCGAATATCAGATTTTGATGAAATTTCAACTCTCCCATTACACCCTACTTTTCCTTTTTTAAAGCAGTTTCAAAGCCTTCTCTCCGGTAGACAACTACTCCTTGAAGAACTCCCTTTTTCATTTGAAGACATCCATGCACATTATGTAAAAGGTCATATTAGGTATCGAAAAGGAATCGAGAACACTCGAAAGCATCCATATTGTGTACGTTGCGGAAATAATGACTCAACTCTATTTGCTACTTTACCATGTGCGCGTTGTAAACAATCATGTGTATATTGCCGGAAATGTATCAATATGGGAAGGGTGAGTGAATGTACGCCTCTTGTCAGTTGGAACGGTCCAGCCATTCAGTTTGCGATTCCAGAGAAGCCACTTGCCTGGAATGGCACACTTTCTGATGGACAAAGAAATGCATCAGAGGAACTGGTAAAAGCGGTACATACCAATCAGGAGTTACTAATCTGGGCAGTGTGTGGAGCGGGAAAAACAGAGATTTTATTTGCTGGTATTGAGGCGGCAATCAATGCTGGAAAAAAAGTATGTATTACGACTCCAAGGACCGACGTTGTTATTGAGTTAGCACCTCGTATTAAAGCTGCATTTCCAGAAAGTGAGGTCATTGCACTCTATGGAGGAAGTGAGGACCGTGGAAAATCAGCCCCAATCACAATTGCCACTACCCATCAAATGCTGCGTTTTTATAAGGCTTTCGACTTGGTAATCATTGATGAAGTAGATGCCTTCCCTTATTCTGTAGAACCCATGCTTCAGCACGCCGTACAACATGCTAAGAAAGAAATATCTTCAACAATCTATTTAACTGCAACACCAAATCAAAAATGGCAAAAAGAAATAGCAAGTGGGAAAAGAAAGGCTGTAACTATCCCTGCGAGGTATCATCGTTTTGCATTACCGGTCCCAACGTTTGTTTGGTGTGGGAACTGGGAGAAGAGAATCAAGAAAAAGAAGTTACCAGCAAATTTACTAGAGTGGGTTCGTAGTCACTTGGCTACGAAAAAACAAGGTTTTCTATTTGTACCGAGGATCAAATACTTAAATTCAATCGTTTCTATTTTGCGAATGCTAGATAGCAGAATTGAAGGTGTCCATTCGGAGGATAAGGAGCGAAAAGAAAAGGTAGCAGCATTTCGAAATGGTGATATACCGATTTTAGTCACCACAACGATTCTGGAAAGAGGGGTGACTGTACCCAATATTGATGTAGCAGTCTTAGGGGCAGAGGATTCCATTTTTACTGAAAGTGCCCTTGTACAAATATCAGGACGAGTTGGTAGAAGTGCTACATATCCGACTGGTGAGATTTTGTTTTTTCACTATGGTAAAACGCGAGAGATGGTAAAGGCTAAAAGGCATATCGAAGGAATGAATAAGGATGCGAAAAACAAAGGTTTAGTAGATTAGGTTTGCATTGATTTAATACACTGTTTTTATTATGATTAGAATAAGATTGTTCTCTATAAAGCGATTAGGCGGTGAAGTCCTATTAAAAAAGTTATTTATTCCGTAGCTATTCTTTTAATTACTGGAGGAGTTCTATTATCAGGATATTCTCTTTTTCAAATATGGGAAACAGATAAGTCTCAAAAAGAGGCGTTAGCAAAAGCGGAAGAACTTATTACTGAAGCGCCTGAAGAGACAGAGGTAAGCATACCAACGTTCGGAGAAGGAGACGCTGTTGGGATTTTAGAGGTGCCAAAGCTGGAGGAGAAACTGCCAATAGTAGAGGGTACCGACGATGATCAATTAGCAAAAGGTGTTGGTCACTATTTAGGAACTGCTTTGCCAACACAAAATGACCAAATCGTACTTTCCGGCCATAGAGATACAGTATTTAAACGTTTTGATGAATTAGAACTCGGTGATGAGTTTATCGTGAAATTACAATATGGTGAATTTAAATATAAAATTGTTGATACAAAAATTGTGGAAGCCGATGATCGAACTGTTATTAAATCAACCGCCCCAAGAGAAGAGTTGGTTGTTACAACCTGCTATCCATTCGGGTATATCGGTAATGCGCCACAGAGGTATATTTTTTATGCGGAGAAAGTTGAGTAAAGAGAGCACCCTGATTTGGGTGTTTTTTATTGTAATAAAATAAAAGCAAAATAATTACAAATATTTTACTTTTATGTAATAATGTAAGCACATACAGGAAATGGAGAGTTGTCCGATGAAAGTGTACAATGCGATGGAGCCATTGGTAGCGGAAGCTTTAAATGAAAATTGGCCACAAATGAGTATGCCATGTAAATGTGTTCAATGTAAAAACGATGTCTTCGCGTTGACGTTGAACTTTATTGGGCCGAGGTATGTAACCAGGGAAAGTGGTATTGCATATGTGAAAGCTCAATACTTTGATAAGCAAATGAAAACAAATATCTATATAAAAATTGGAGAGGCAGCAAAAATAGTTGCTGAAAAACCTCAATGTGAAACCCGCAAAAAGGATCCGGAGGTGGAGAATGTCTAATTGTTTACTTTGTCATGCTTATTTTGAAGAGGTGCATTCCTGGGGGACGCTATTTACTTTGAAAGAGCCTGATCCGATATGTAGTACCTGTTCTGAGAAGTTTGAAAAGATTGTTGGTGAACTTTGCACCATATGTGGTCGTCCTTTCTCGGCGTTGTCCAATGAATATCGAGAAGGTGAAATGTGCTATGACTGTATCAGATGGGAAAATGCCTCAGAGTGGCAAGGTGTACTCACGAAAAACCGATCTCTTTATCTCTATAATGACTATGCAAAAGAGGTTATATCCCTCTATAAATTCCGCGGTGACTATGTTTTATCTACTGTTTTTAAAACTCCTCTACATCAAACCTTCAAAACCTACTTTAACTCATCTTATCTTATTGTTCCCATACCTTTAAGTGAAGAGCGTTTATACGAACGTGGCTTTAATCAGGCAACGGCATTAGCGCTATTATTGGATCTCCCGGTACATGAAGTTCTCTCCCGTACCCATCTAGAAAAACAATCAAAGAAAAATAGGAATGAGCGAATGGAGTCAGAGAATGTGTTTCGTTTGTTTGATGATACAATAGTAGAAGAAAAAGACATTCTTTTAATTGATGATATTTATACAACTGGTACTACCTTACGACATGCCGGTAAGATGCTATTAGAGAATGGCGCAAAGACAGTATCTTCTCTTACACTAATGAGAGGATAAATCTTTATCAATAAATGCCGATATAAAAAATAGATATTGTTTTTAGGAGAGAGAAAAATGGCAGAACTAATGAATTGTCCAAACTGTGGCGCAGTTTTTGTTAAAACAAATCTACGAGATGTGTGCGATAAATGCTATAAAGAAGAAGAAGTGAAGTATGAAACGGTATATAAATTTATCCGTATTAGGGAGAATCGTACCGCAACCCTTGATGAAGTTGTTGAGGGGACAGGTGTCGAGGAAGAACTAATAATAAAATTTATTCGAACTGGCAGGTTACAGCTGGCGCAATTTCCGAACCTTGGATATCCTTGTCAAAAATGTCGCACGATAATACGAGAAGGAAAATTATGCGGGGATTGTTCAAAGGATATTCGTCAGCAACTTACCACTTTAGAAAAGGAACAAGAACGTTTAAAGGAACTCAGTGAGCGTGATAAAAGAAGAACGTTTTTTGTTGATAAATAAAGCTAAACTTTTAGTGAAAGACACCGATAATAAAGATAGAAGTATGAAGATCGGAACAGAAAGTGAGGGTTTATTATGAAAATAAACCAGTTCGGCTCAGTCGGAATGAATCCGTACAAAAAACAAATGAGCAAAATTGCTGAAACAGAAAAGACAACGAAAACAGATAAAGTTGAAATTTCTTCAGCTGCAAAGCAGTTACAAGAAACGTCACCAATTGTAGTCGCACGTCAACAAAAAGTAGAAGCACTTAAGCAACAAGTTCAAAGTGGTACCTATAAGGTAGACTCAGAATCAGTTGCGAAAAGCGTCTATGACTTTTATTTCAAAAAGTAAGTTCAGATAAGGAGGGATACAATGTCAGCTGAAAATTTAACATCTTTGCTTAGCAAAATACTTGTTTTGCACCAGAACTTATATAAATTGTCTGAACATAAAACGGACATTTTAAAAAAAGGCGACATTGATGCCCTGAATGAACATATGAAAGAAGAGCAAAAGTACTTACTTGCGATACGTCAGTTGGAAAATGAGCGAATAGGAATGGTTGAAAAATTACTCGGACCTAGAGTAGCTGAAAAGACGTTAACGAAATGCATTGAGGTTGTTCAGGAGTCTCATAAAACTCAGTTAACAAAGTTGTCTGAAGAACTTGTTGAGATAGTGAACAAGTTAAAAGATGTTAATAGCTTAAATCAGCAGCTTACACATCAATCTTTACAATTCGTAAATATGACATTGGACATGCTAGTTCCACAAGAACAAACTGTTAACTACGGAAAACCAACAGAAGCGAAAGAGCAAAAACAAAGTCGACCAATGTTTGATTCAAAGGCTTAAACGGAGGATGGAAAAATGGTATCAACCTTTCATGGATTAGAGACAGCGCGCCGCGGAATGCTTACTCAGCAAGGTGCGTTATATACAACAGGACATAATATTGCAAATGCAAATACACCTGGCTACACAAGACAGCGTGTTAATTTTACGCAAACAACTCCATATCCATCTCCTGGTCTTAATGCCGAAAGAATTCCAGGTCAAATTGGATCAGGTGTTGAAGCAGGAACAGTTCAACGTGTACGTGAAAGCTTCCTAGATGTACAATTTCGTGGAGAACAGACAAAAACAAGCTATTGGGATACTCGTGCAAGTGCATTAGGGAAAATGGAAGAAATCATGAATGAGCCTTCTGATACAGGACTAGCAAACACTATGAACCAGTTTTGGCAGTCGCTTCAGGACTTATCTGCAAACCCAGAGGACCATGGTGCAAGATCAGTTGTACGTCAGCGTGGACAAGCTGTTGCAGATACATTTAGTTATCTTTCAAATTCTCTGAAAGAAATTCAAGACGACTTCGGTAGTCAAATTAGTGTAGATATCAAAGCGGTCAATTCGATATCAGAGCAAATTAGTAAAATCAACAAGCAAATCTCTGAAATTGAACCCGTTGGTTATCTACCAAATGATTTATATGATGAGCGTGATAGATTAATAGACCAGCTTGCTAGTTACGTAGATATTAAGGTTCATCCTCCGAAGAGTAGTGGTGGGGATTCACTGCAAATTGCAGAGGGGATCTTAGATATTTCGATAATTGGTGCAAATGGTGCGGAAATGAAGCTAATTTCTGGAAGTGCTTATAATCGACTTTCTGTAACACCTGCTGTAGATACTGATGATGATAAAATTAACGATATGCCAACTGGACCGATAACAGGGTTGGTTTTTGTTGATGAGGATGGTTCCACAACTAGTACCGTACCATTTATTCCTAGTGGTGAATTAAAAGGATTAATAGATTCGTACGGTTATGTGGATACGGATGGATCTGTAAAAGGCATTTATCCAGAAATGCTGGATAGCCTTGATCGAATGGCTTTTGAGTTCGTAACAAAGTTTAACGAAGTTCACAGTCAAGGATTTACACTAAAAGGTCCTACACAAGATAGTCGACAGGCTGGGGAATTCTTTAATGCGCTAGGTGATTATAAAGGTGCGGCTGGGAAGATTAGTTTGTCTGATAATATAACTGATAAAGTAAATGGCTTAAATAATATTGCTGCTTCTACTAATCAAGATGAGGCTGGTAATGGTTTACACGCTAAGAAATTAGGAGATGTAAAAAACCAAGATATTATGCCAGGAAGTATTCAATCATTCTATGAATCTCTTATTGGTTCGATGGGTGTGGATTCGCAGGAAGCACAAAGGATGGCAAGTAATTCAGCTGTTTTGAAGGACTCTGTAGACAATCGCCGTCAGTCAGTAAGTGCAGTTTCACTTGATGAAGAAATGACAAATATGGTTAAATTCCAGCATGCATACAATGCATCAGCAAGAATGATCACAGTTATGGATGAAGTCCTTGATAAAATAATAAACGGTATCGGTACCGGTGGAAGGTAGGTGATAGGCAATGCGCGTAACACAATCAATGCTAACAAATAATATGCTACGAAACTTGAGTTCTAGTTACGAAAGACTAGGGAAATATCAGGACCAATTGAATACCCAAAAGAAGATAACAAAGCCTTCTGATGATCCGGTTGTAGCGATTAAAGGAATGCGTTATCGAACTGACTTAACTGAGATTGAACAATACCAGCGTAACCTATCGGAGGCCTATACTTGGATGGAATCTTCGGATGATGCGTTGGATAAAGTGACTCAGGCACTTCATAGAGTGAAGGAGTTAACGGTTCAGGCTAGTAACGGTACATTAGATGGTACGGATAAAGAGAGTATAGCAATTGAAATTGGTCAGCTAAAAGAGCATATTGCAACGATAGCTAATACGAAGGTTGGGAATAAGTATTTGTTTAATGGAACGAATACAACTAATCCCCCAGTTGCTAACGGTACATTTAACCCACAAACACAATATACAGCAGTATCATTTGATGTATCTAAAAATGTGAATTTAGATGTTGGAGTGGATCCGACCGGGTTTTTAGGAAAAAGTCCAACCGATATCTTTACTGAGTTAGGAAATTTAGTTGCAGACTTAGAATCAAATGCTGACATAAGCAAATACCTAGATTCCATTGATTCATTTTCAAATAATGTAACAGCAGTTAGAGCTGATTTAGGGGCAAGATACAACCGTGTTGAACTTATCGATGATCGACTAAGTTCCCAGGAAGTAATCGCAAATAAAATTATCTCTGAGAACGAAGATGCTGACATGGAAAAGGTTATTATTAATTTAACAACTGCTGAAGCAGTACATCGTGCAGCTCTAAGTGCAGGGTCGCGAATTATACAACCAACTCTGTTAGACTTTTTACGTTAAGCTATCTTTTTAAGATAGCTTTTTTCATAGGGAGGATTAGTATGCAAGTACCTCAAATACGTCTAGAATCTCAATATGCTAAAATTGCATTACGAACAATACCGGCAGTTCAGGAGATACAACAACCAAAAGCAGATTTGTCAATTGAACAACCAAAAGCAGATTTAACAATTACAACAACCCCTGGAAAATTAACAATTGACCAAACAAAGGCCCGAGAAGATGTGGATCTCAAAAGTATTTCGAGGCGGATTGAAGAAGCTGCGAATAAGGGGCAGCAAGACTGGTTAGAAGGCTTAGCTAGAAGGGCGGCAGAAGGTAACTCTATAATGAAGATTGAAAATGGCGGTAATCCAATTGCTAACATATCTAAGGAAAATAGTAAGGGACTTGAGCTTCAACTTAATATAGGATGGATACCGTCACACTTTAGTGTCAAAACTAATTATGTTCCTGCAGAAGTTGATATACAAGTTCAGGTGAATGAGCCAATTATTAATGCCCAAACAAATAAACCTATACATAATTATACTCCAGGTAAGGTAGAGGTAAGCTTGGAACAAAGGCAGTCATTAAAGATTGACTTTGTGAACCTAAAACATGTTGGGGTTAAATTTGAAGTGGATATATAAATATAAGGTTGTGAAAAGATGAAACTACATACAAAATATCATGGTGAAATATCTATCGAAGAGACTGAAATAATTACATTTGAAAATGGTATACCTGGGTTTTTAGAAGAAAAGAAGTTTGTTTTTTTACCATTTGGTGATGATTCTGTATTTTTTATTATGCAATCTGTCGGTACTTCTGAACTAGCCTTTGTAGTTGCTAGCCCGTTCGCATTTTTTAACGAATATGATTTTACGTTAGAAGAACAGGTAGTGGAGCAGCTACAATTAGATTCGGAGAAGGATGTAACAGTTTACGTGATACTAACTGTTCAAGAGCCATTTGATAGATCAACTGCAAATCTTCAAGGACCAGTTGTAGTAAATAATAAAATGAAGCTTGGTAAACAAGTTATTTTAACGAATACTTCATATCAAACTAAACACTTAATTTTTAAGAAAGATAAAGCTACTGTAAAATAGGAGGTGGGAGAATGCTTGTATTAACCAGAAAACCAAATGAGTCAGTTAAAATTGGTGATGATATTGAAATAACGATTTTGGCTGTAAGTGGCGAACAGATTAGGATTGGTATAGATGCACCAAAACATATAGAAATACATCGGAAAGAAGTGTATTTGGATATTCAAAATGAGAACAGTCAGGCCTCCCAGACTCCGATTGATTTATTGAAACAACTGAATGTATCGTTGAAAAATACTCCTTAAATCATTACTGAGGAGTATTTTTGTTTATTTGAAAAAAATGTAGAAAAAAATCTAAAAAACTATTAAACAATAATAAAACCTGTCGATATAAAGTATGTAAAACAAACAAGTGCAAAAGGCGGCCGACTTTTGTACCGGTTTGTAAGTATTAAATTCCACAAGGATGTGGAATTACAAACATTCAAGGAGGATATAGGAAATGAGAATTAATCATAATATTGCGGCTCTTAACACACACCGCCAACTAAACAGTGCATCAAATGCTCAGTCTAAATCAATGGAGAAGTTATCTTCAGGTCTTCGTATTAATCGTGCAGGTGATGATGCTGCAGGTCTTTCAATTTCTGAGAAAATGCGCGGACAAATCCGTGGGTTAGATCAAGCTTCTAGCAATGCTCAAGACGGTAAAATAGAGATGCCGCTCTAGACAGTAATGTTTAGATGATAACTTCGTGAATTCGGTGGAACCCCAAACCAATCAAGTAGATGGATGGTGGGCAATACCGAGCCAAGCCTAGTGAAACGGTAATAAGTAACTAGGAAGGTGTGACGGTCAGGTGGTGAGGAACCGTACCAATAATCCACCCACGAGCGCGGGGCATCCTATTAGGATGAAGATATGACCTGAACTTTATGGAAACATAAAGAAACAGAGGATAAAAAGCCACTGTGATAACATACTTGATTTCTTTAATTCAAACTGCTGAAGGGGCACTTAATGAAACGCATTCTATTCTTCAACGTATGCGTGAACTTACAGTTCAAGCAGGTAATGAAGGTACTCTTGCTGATGAAGATAGAACAGCGATCAAAGATGAAATTACTCAATTACAAAGTGAGTTAGACGGAATTGCTGATCGTACAGAGTTTAATGGAAAGAAATTATTAGATGGTGATTTTGACTATGATTTACAGATAGGTGCTAACAGCGGTCAGCAGCATAATATTGCTATTTCGGCATCTACTACTTCAACAGCATTTAATGCAGAAGGTTTAGGCGTTGATTCAGGTTCGTTAGTATGGGATGGTGCTTCAGCTAGTACTGATGATAATTTAGTAGCTATTGATGCTGCAATTAAGACTGTTTCTTCCGCACGTTCCAATCTTGGTGCTAATCAAAACCGGTTAGATCATACAATTAATAACCTTGATAATGCATCTGAAAACCTAACTGCTGCAGAATCTCGTATTCGTGACGTTGATTATGCTTTTGCTGCTTAATTGCAGGAACAAGCACAGTCGTCCTAGCTGGTAACGGCTAGTGATTATGATCGGGTGAATTGCTGGAAAACCCTTAGAGCTTTTCTTACCACAACGTAGTTGGAAACGACAAGCGTGATGGTTTGAAAAAAGAAAAGATATGGGCAATCAGCAGCCAAGCTCCTGTCTCGAAAGAGTGGAGAAGGTTCAACGACTAGGAAACCGTCTAAGGCGAAAGCTATGGCGATGATTCCATAGGTGAAGCAATGCATCATCAACATTGTGAATCCGAAGTGCCCGACCCTTCCGAGATAATTAGAAGGTGAAGATATAGTCTAGTCATTTGTGAAAGCAAATGTTCGCACGATGGCGAAAGAAATGATGGAACAAACTAAGAACTCAATCTTATCTCAAGCTTCTCAAGCTATGCTTGCACAAGCAAATCAACAACCACAAGGTGTATTACAATTATTACGTTAATAAGTTTAATGGCCTATCTCGCTTTAGAGATAGGCTTAACTACACAAGAATTGAAGAATACTTCAATTCTTGTGTAGTTAAAAAAAAGTAAATTGGATGTGTTGGTATGGGTAAGTTTTTATCCTTATGCTTAATTGTTAAAAATGAGGAAAAAGTATTACGAAGATGTTTAGATTCTGCAAACGAAATTGTGGATGAAATTATAATTGTGGATACAGGTTCGGAAGATAAAACAAAAAGTATTGCACTAGAATATACAAATTTAGTTTATGATTTTGAGTGGAGTGATGATTTTTCAAAAGCTCGTAATTATGCAGCTTCAAAAGCAACAGGAGAATGGATTATTGTACTTGATGCTGATGAATATGTAGATAGACAAAGCTTTGAGAAATTTAAGTCGGATCTCAAAAAGGAAACATCAAATAATATATTAGGTGTACAAATTGTTAGTTTTATAGGGGAGAATGGTCAAAGTACTTCTTTAAATTACCATGATAGAGTTTATAAGAATAATGGATCAATCATCTATTATCGAAGTATCCATGAGATGCTAATGCATAAAGAGTCTTTGGAAAAAAGAGGAATCGCTGAATTGAAAATTTTCCATACTGGTTATTTGGAGAATATAGTGAGAGAGAAAAAAAAATCAGAAAGAAACTTAAGACTTTTAAAGAGAAAGAAACAAAAGGAATCTGTTGATTTCTTTTTTTTAGGGAATGAGTATCTCGCAAAAGGGAATTTTAATGAGGCAATAAATAATTATAAAACGGCATATCAATTAAAAGAAAGTATATATTATGAATGGGTTCCTAGATTAATAGTACGATTAGTAAATTGTTTGATTTCGACAAAGCGTTTTGATGAAGCTTTGAACGTCACAAAAGATGCTGAAATGGTCTTTCCTAAAATAGTAGACTTTAAATATCTTAAAGGGAAGATTTATAAAATTTTCAAAGATGATTATAAAGCAATCAAGATTTTAGAAGAAATTATTGAGCGAAAAGATGAGTTGAAGCCTTTCAGTAGTTTGGACTATTTAGAATACTATCCACATAAAACTCTAGGAGAGCTTTATGAAAGTACAAGCCAAGTTCAATTGGCAGTTCACCATTATTCAAAAGCTTTATCAGTAAATAATTTAGATGATTATATTTGGATTAGGTTAATCAGTTTATTAGCTAAGTATTCAACTTTAGAAGAATTAACAGAATTTATTAAACTAAATTGTTTAAAACATAAAGCAATGTATCCTCAAAGATTAATAAATATTTTACTCAAAGTGCCAAATTTAAATGTTCAAAAACAATCTTTATTATTATTAAATAAAAATCAACTTTCTTCATTCGAATATGAAGCTGTGCTAATTAAAAATTTATTCCTAGATAAAAAAACAGATGAGGTTTTAGAGAGGATTTATGGGAAAAACCCTAATGAATTCTATAAAATCCTATCAAGTAATATATTTAGTATAACTGATTTAATATTATTAACATTAGATACTAAAGATCAAGAGTTTAAAAAAATTCTTTTCAAGATTAAATTCGATAATAATATGAACAATTTACTTAACTTGCTATTTTCTAAGAAAAGAAAAAAGTTATCCCAGTTTGAAGAAAGTTTGTTTATAAGAATTATAGAACAAGCTTATATTATGAACAATAAAATGCTAATTGAAATTCTAAACAATAAAAAGGAATTTCTTAGTTTGGAAAGTAAAACTAAAATAAGAGAAGAAATTGAGAATCAACTAGGTGATGTTTTTCGGGATAATTCTGAAATGATTAACAATGATGGGGATATAAAAGAACAGATAATAAGCTTGCTCACTTATAATCATTATAATGATGCTTTATTATTAGTTAACCAATCCTTGGGAAGAATAAATAATAATGCAGATTTATACTCAATTAAAGCAGTTATTCTTATGAAACAAAAAAACTATGATGATGCAATTGAAGTATTAAAACAAGCGTTAATAATTGATCCGAGGCATGTTGATTGTCTTTATAATATGGCCTTTATCTATGAACAAACTAATCAATTGAATTTGGCTGTTGATTTATATAAAAGAGTTTCACACTTAACAAGTGAAGATGAATTATTAGAAGAGGTTAATGAAAAGATAATACAACTTGAAAGACCTTCTGAAAAGATAAATCATATCGGAAATAATGTAAATAGTAGTTTTTCATTTATGAATGAAAATGCAATGTCTGTAAAGAACGTTCTTTATTTAGGTTGGTTAGGTAAAGGAAACGTTGGGGATGATGTTTTATTTGAATTATTCAAAACAATGTTTTATAAATATGGTCACTATACAAATCATAATACTGTAGCAAATATTGACGCTTACCCAACGGTTCAAAATTATAAAATTGATATATCTAATTATGACTTAATAGTATTAGGTGGTGGCTCTTTAATACATTTACCATACTGGTTGAAGATTTGTGTGCAAGGCATTGAGAGTGGAATACCTGTAGTTTCATGGGGAACGGGATTAGACGGAGCTTATAAAAAAGAGCACCTTAACTCAGTGAGCTTAGGAGACCAAGACGAAAGTCATTTCAGAGCTATATACGAACATTTTGATTATATTAGTGTTCGAGGTCCTTTTACTAAAAATATGTTGACTAATATCGGAGTGAACAGAAAGGTTTATGAGATAGGAGATCCAGCACTAGCATATGCGAGTGAAATATTTGGTGACCAATTAGAAATTGACGAGAATAGTCGAAATGTACTTGTTAATTGGGGTACCTCTTACAATAATGTCTTTGGAAGAAATGAGTTAGCTGTTGAAGACGAATTAGTGGTAGTTATACATTCTTTAATTTCAAAGGGGTATACGGTTACAGTTTATCCAATCTGGACTGAAGATATAGCGCATGTTAGACGATTAGCGCAAAAAGTTAATGATAACCGGTGTGAAGTTATTACTGAAGTTTATGAAGCTAAAATTCTGCAAAAACTTATTAGTAAAAGTTACCTATCTATCAATTTCAAACTACATGCGAATATTCTATCAGCATCTGCAAATCGTCCATTTATCTCGCTTGCATACCGTGGGAAGTGCTTTGATTTTGCACAAACGGTTAATTGTTCTGAATATGCAATTGCAACTGATGAAGTGACTTCTACAAAAGTTATGGATCTTGTAGATGAAATTAATATGAATTATGAAGATATTGTGGGACGGTTTAAGGATGCGAAAGAAAAATATTATCCTAAATTGGTAGATTCGATTTATAAAATTTCCAATCTTCTTAACAACAGTGAAGGGTCAAACATGCTATGAAGAAGAAATAATTAAAGAGATATTGCAAAGAATTGGATGGTGGATATAGAGAAAAGTGTTAAATAAACAGCTAAGTTCATTGTGAAATTTTGAAAAAGCCATGTGTATATGGTGAAAGCTAAGAAATGATATTTAATAGAAATGTTTAAAAACATAGCAATGATATACACATGTTAGTAAGAATAAAGAAGAATCACCGACAAGACAAAATACCTAGCTACCAGAAACTAATGTACAAGTATTAAAAGTCTATACACAACTAGTAATAACTGTATGCTCAGAAATATTAAAAATTATGAAAATATTTCTTTTCTATGAGCGTTTTTTTACGAACAAACGACCTCAGCCACTACTCTTATCGGCAAAGTAGTGGCTATTTCAAATTATGTTGAATTTGGTATGAACTTATAAAAACTTTAAAACTAAAGTATCTAGAGCTAATAACCCTTCACAACATCGGTTACCAAGCGGAGAAGAATATGAGGTGACAAAGCTATTTGCTTAGGAGGTAAGATGGTTGGTATAAAGCACTGAAAATCTTGTGGTTTGAGAGGAAAAGTTCCTCATAGGAAAAAGGCTATTTATGAAAGAAACTTGAGATGGCAAATGAAATCTCCTTGAAGGGGTGCCTAGAGAAATTATAGTGAATCGAATTCTATTAACTATAGATCCAATGAACTATTAATGCATCAAAAGATTTAAGAGTCTCGAATGCTATAAAGTGTTCCTTTCGTGACATTTCACCTTAGTGAGTTAACTAAGTGTTTAAACCATGGCTTTTGGTTTTTTTATAAGAGAGAGCACAAAAATATACGAGTCTTATTCAATTTATTGCTTTTATGGAAGTTTAGTGCGAATTATAGCATTAAGATTCTTTAATTCTTACCGATATAACTAGTAAAGATAGAGCGTGTAGGAGGAAATAGAAATGTCGATTGAAAAATTATCTTCTAGCACAACTATGAATCTCAGCTATGAAAACATAAATAATAGAAAAATGGAGAACTCGGAACCAGTTAATCAATCAGTTGACCAAATAATTTATCCAGAAAAGGTAGAATCAAAAGAAAACATCCAACAGGTGATTACTAGTTTAAATAAGTTTCTAGAACCGAATAATACACATTTGAAATTTGAATTACATGGTGAACTTAATGAGTATTACGTTACCATTGTTGACAATCATACAAATGAAGTGGTAAGAGAAATACCTTCGAAAAGATTACTGGATATATATGCGGCAATGACCGAATTTCTAGGCTTCATAGTAGATAAAAAGATATAAAGGTGGTGAACACCAATGAATATGAGAATTGGTGGTTTAGCAAGTGGAATGGATATTGATCAAATAGTTACCGATCTTATGAAGGCGGAGCGAATTCCTTTAAACAAGCTAAATCAAAAGAAACAAATTTTTGAGTGGCAACGGGATCAGTATCGTGAGATGAATAAATTACTGGCTGAACTCGATACGATGTCTTTCAATATGACGTTATCAAAAGCGTATCAATCTAAGACTGTTACAAGCTCTAACTCATCAGTCATCACAGCAACTGCAACAAACACAGCAGCAAATGGGTCTTATAAAATTAAGGTTGATAAATTAGCAACCGCAGCATCACGTGCAAGTGAAACTACGATATCAGCAGGGACTAAAATTGACCCTACAAAACCTTTAAATACACAGTTTACTGCCAATAGTTATTCTGATTTTACAATTGAAACATTTAATGAAGATGGTTCAAAAAATACTGTCACACTAACCTTCGATCCAGCAACTGACTCATTAAATACTGTTATTAAGAAGATTACTGAGTCCAACTTGGGGGTTCGTGCATTTTACGACAATACATCTGATCGAGTTGTTATGGAGAGAACCAAAACCGGAGATTTCAATAAAACAGCTGAATACGGTGGAGCGGAAATTGGATTTACTGCCGGCTTTTTAACAGAGGTATTAAAATTTAATCCTGATAAAGCTGTAGAGAATGGCGGTACAAATGCAGAATTTACTTACAACGGTGTCCTACCGATAGAAACTACAAAGAATGAATATACAATTAACAATTTAACCTTGAAATTTAACGCTGCCACAGGACAGGAAGAGACGATTAATGTCTCACATAATACGGAGGATGCCTTCAATAATATTGTTCAATATATAAATAAATACAATGAACTTATCGAAAAGGTTAACGGGAAGATAACCGAAACTAGATACCGAGACTATCAACCTTTATCAGATGAAGAAAAAGAAGGTATGACGGAAGACCAGGTAAAGAAGTGGGAAGAAAGGGCTCAAAGTGGCTTACTGCGTAATGACTCTATTCTTTCTGGTGCCCTGAATCAAATGAGAATGGACTTTTATACTCCACTCTCAGGAGCAATAAAAGGTTTTAAACAGTTATCTGATATTGGTATAACTACAACAAAGAATTATTTGGATCGGGGAAAGTTAACTATAAATGAAGAAAAGCTACGTCAGAAACTTCAAGAAAATCCAGATGCTGTTTTTAGACTTTTTTCAACTAGTGGTACAACTGAAGATACACAAGGAATTGCTCAACGAGTTAGAAAGACTATTAAAGGTACCATAGCAAATATTGAAGCAAAAGCTGGTAAGTCTACATGGACGAACCAACAATTTACTATTGGCCGTAATTTATCAACAATTGACAGTCAAATCGATCGTTTCGAAGATAGACTCTCGACAATTGAAAAACGTTATTGGCGACAGTTCACTGAGATGGAAAAGGCGATTCAAAAAGCAAATTCACAATCAGCATACCTCATGCAGCAATTCATTCAGTAAAAAAGGAGCATAGTAACTATGGCAATTAGCAATCCATACCAAGCTTATCAGTCAAACTCTGTTACAACCGCAACACCAGGAGAATTAACATTAATGCTCTATAATGGTTGTTTGAAGTTTATTAAGATAGCACGTAAGGCTATCGAAGAAAATAATATTCAAGAAAAAAATGTGAATCTCCAAAAGGCGCAAAACATCATTAGCGAATTTATGGTTACCCTAAATCCTGATGTAGAAGTTTCCAAAACAATGATGACTATGTACGAATATATTAATCGTCGCTTAATCGAGGTTAATATAAAGAATGATTTGGAAATTCTATCCGAGGTTGAAGGATATGTAACAGACTTCCGTGATACTTGGAAGGAAGTTATCCGGCTTAACCGTCAACGTCAACATAAACATGGACAAGGTGGACAGGTGTAGTGAATCCAGTTGTAGCTCTGTACCGTGTTTCAAAAGAACTTCAAAGTATACTTGATCAGCCTATCGAAAAAGATAGTAGAGACGAAGCAATCGAAAAAATAGCTCTTCTACTAGGCGATAGAGAACAACTTTTACCAGAAGTGAAACCACCATTCTCGGTTGAGGAAAAGAAACTGGGTGCTGAAATCATCCAGATGAATACACTTATCGAGTCCCACCTAGAGAAGATTAAAAAAGATATTCAATTTGATCTGGCCCATGTTAAAAAGAGTAAGGAAACATCAAATAAATATGCGAATCCTTATCAAACTCCACCAGCTGATGGGATGTTTTTTGATAAGCGAAAATAACAAATATATCGAGTAAGTATACAATTCCCTTCGTATTCTTACTCGTTTTTATTAATTTAGAAACTAGTAATATAGTACTGGTAAAATAACTAGTAAAATGGTAATATGATAGACATATATTAACAAAAAACCAAAGTGAAAAAGGCAAACTATGGGAAACTATAGGACGCAAAGCCAAGGGCCTGACCTACATGAACCTAATTTGTGTGGATGGCAGCCGGTTGCCACAAGGACTCATAGTCTTATTACCTATGAACCTTGTTTGAGGTTCTTTTTCTTTTGGATTTTTTAGGGAAGGTAGGACTATAGAATGAGAAAATATTTAAGAAAGAGTATCACAGTTTTTGCATTACTTCTCATGGTTACACAGTTATTGTTTCCATTTGGTAATGCACTAGCAAATGGTAGTATGCTACCGCCAACTACAATTACCCATCAAGAGATAACACCTGATGATATCAAACTCTCTTGGAATGCTGTTTATGGAGCAACAGGTTATCAAATCTATGAGATTACAGATGGACAGCTTTTACAAAAAGGAACGGTTACATCTAGTAGCTATCTGTTTAATAACCTAGAAGAAGGAACGTACACGTTTGCAATCTCGACTTTAACTTCTGAAGGGGAGTCTGGCCCGAGTGCTCCGATCACCTTTACAGTTACTTATCCGGACATGCAGGCACCTACAAATCTAACTCAATCGATTAGAAATGGAAACGATATTTATCTTTCCTGGGGTTCCTCAAAGTATACAGAGAAATATAACGTTTACGAGGTGTCAAAAGAAGGAAACCAGCAGCTAGTAACTTCTGTTACAGGCACTAACCATACAATTAGCAATACTCCAGAAGGAAGCTACACCTATGTTGTAACAGCAGAAAACTCATTATATGGTGAATCATCTCAATCGGATGCTGTACAAGCTGAAGTTGTTTATCCAGTCATGCAAACACCAGCTAATTTTACGTATTCAATATCGAATGGAAATGATATTACTTTTAGATGGAATACAGTCTCCTACGTGACAAATTATAAATTATACAAGGTTACTGAGGATGGCAAGGAACTTATTGAAACAACAAAGAATTCGTCGTATAAGCTAAGTAATGTAGCACCTGGAACATATACATACGAGATTCAATCCTATAGTGATCGTTTCGGCGAATCAGTGGATGAATCTGGACAACTCCAGATAACTGTAGATGAAATTAAAATGGTTGCCCCAAGTAATTTTACATATCAGCTAGTAAATGTAAATGATATTAAGTTAACTTGGGATAGCGTAAACAATGCTACAAATTATAAAATCTATCAGATTATCAATGGTGAGAAAGTCCTGAAGAGTACTGAAACAAGGACGTCTGTCACATATTCAAAACAGGAAGCGGGCGAATATGATTTTGAAATTCATTCATACAGTGACCGTTTTGGAGAATCTGTAGATGGAAGTAAGGTTTCAGTAGTTGTTGATCAAGTAGAGATGGAAGCCCCAAGTACAATTTCATATAACGTAAAAAATGGAAATGATCTTGTATTAGAATGGGAAGCTACATCTAATACTACAGACTATAAAATCTATCAAGTAAATAATGATGGCACAAAAGTATTAAAAAGGACTGCAACTAGTACTTCAACTACTTTTACGAATATGGCTGAAGGAAGTTACACTTTTATGATTCATTCAAATTCTACTAGATTTGGAGAATCAGCTGAAGGAAAAGAACTTTTATTCTCGATTGTATACCCAAAGATGAGTTCACCAAGTAATGTAACGGAAACGATTAAAAGTGAAACATCATTTAGCTTGCATTGGGATGCAGTAGATTATGCAACAAATTATAAAGTATACCAAATCGCAGATGACAAAAAGGTACTAAAAAGCACTGTTACCGGGACTAGCGTTTCTTATTCAAATATGCCTGCGGGAGATTACACGTATGAAATTTACGCTTACTCTTCAAGATTTGGCGAGTCTGAACAAGGTACAAAAGTAACAGTTACACTAGAAGGCCAAACAATGAAGGCACCAGCGGAACTAGCTTTCACAACTAAGAATGGAAATGATGTTGCGTTAAATTGGTCTTCAGTAGATTATGCAACAAACTATAATATTTACGAAGTTGTTAATGGTGAAAAAGTATTCAAAAGGAATACAACATCAAAGTCTTATACTTTTACAAATTTAGCTGAAGGTGAATATACATTTGTAATTCACTCGAATTCTACTTACTATGGAGAATCAAAGTATGGGGCTGAAGTAACGGTTTCAGTTGTACATCCATTAATGGAAAAGCCAACTAATTTAAGTTTTTCAATCCTAAACGGAAATGATGTTAAATTAAGTTGGGACGAGGTAGAATACGCAACAAGCTATAATGTATATGAGCTAATTGGTGATGATAAAGTATTCCGATACAACGCCAAATCTGAGTCATATACTTTCTCAAATGTATCGGAAGGTCAGCACACCTATGTTGTTCATTCTGTGAGTGAGCGTTTTGGAGAATCAAGCATAGGTAATTATACTTCGATGGATGTAGAGCATCCAATCATGCAGGCTCCAGAAAGTTTATCTTCAAGTATTTTAAAGGGCAATGATATCAAGTTAAGTTGGTCAACAGTAACCTATGCTACAAATTATAATATATATAGAGTGACTGGAGATGAAAAGGAACTAGAAAAATCAGTCACAGGAACATCGGTTACATTTACAAACTTACCTGAGGGTGTTTACAAATACGAGGTGTATTCAAATAGTAGCCGCTTTGGTGAATCACCGGAGAGTAGCGCAATTGAAATTACCGTCGTTCATCCTATCATGCAAAAACCAGAGAATATCACAGATAGGATTTCAAATGGAAATGACATCATTCTTAAATGGAATGAAACAGATTATGCAACTAAATATAATGTATATCAAATAATTGAGGGCGAGAAAGTCTATCAAAAATATACTACAGGTACGTCAATTAGTTTCACCAATATGCCTGAAGGTGATTATGAATTTATAGTGCACTCATATAGTGATCGATTTGGTGAATCACCAGATGGGAACAAAATCTCATTTAGACTTGTGCACCCGATAATGCAATCACCTGAAAATTTTAGAAACACTATTTCGAATGGAAATGATATTGTAATCAGATGGAATGAAACAGATTATGCAACTGGCTATAATCTTTACTCAGTTAAAGATGGGGAAAAGATATTGTTAAGGTCAACTAAAGGTACATCTTCTACCTTTACGAATATGGCTGAAGGTGATTATGAGTATCTAGTTCACTCATATAGCACTCGATTTGGAGAATCTCCAGATGGAAGTAAGTTAGACCTTACTCTAAACTGGCCGGTTGTTCAACCGCCTCAGGTAGATGCAGATGTAAATAATTTTAATAACATAACACTATCTTGGCCAGCTGTTACATGGGCAGATGAATATAGGGTTTACAAAGTTACAAATGAAAAAAGGGAATTAATAAACAAGGGCAGCGCCAGAAACTATAAAGTTTACAACCTAACTGAAGACAGCCATTCATTTGAAGTAACGTCTTATAGCAATCGTTTCGGTGAGTCTCAGCCTTCAAATCCAGTGACAGAAACTATTATCTATCCATTAATGGAGACACCGGCTGCAAATCTGAAGTTATTAAGCGATACAAGTGCAAGAATCAGCTGGAATTTTGTTGCGTATGCAAATGGCTACAACATCTATGAAATTATAAACGGTGAAAAGGTTTTAGTTGCTGAAAGAATAAATAATCTTTCTTACACATTAACTAATCTTACATACGCAAACCATGAATATGTTGTAACGTCAGTTAGTAATTCTTTTGGTGAATCTGAACCATCAGATGTAGTACTGGCTAAACTAATTATTGATGAAGAAGCGCCTGTAACAACATCAAATGCACCAACCGAATGGGTTAACAAGTCTGTAAATGTTAAACTAACTGCTACTGATAACGAGGTAGGGGTTGCAAAAACATACTATTCTCTAGGTGGAGAATGGATTGAAGGAACCTCCTTCTCTCTTGAGGAAGCTGGAGTTCACGAGATATCTTTCTATTCTGTAGATAAAGTGGGTAACACAGAAAAACCGCAAACAATGGAAGTCAAAATCGATAAAACAACACCAGAGACATCTTCGAACGTAGTTGATTCATGGAACAATAAAGGCGTTCAAGTGGAACTAGAGGCTTCAGATAACCTAAGTGGTGTAGCAAAAACATTCTATTCAATAAATGGTTCTGAATACTTAGAGAGTACAAGTTTTACTGTAGATACTGAAGGGATAAATGAGGTATCTTTCTACAGTGTAGATGCAGCAGGAAATGTTGAAGATACACAAACGATTGAAGTGAAAATCGATAAAACAACACCAGAAACAACTTCCAATGTGGTTGATTCTTGGAACAACAAAAATGTCCAAGTAGAACTGACAGCTACAGATAACTTAAGCGGGGGTGCAAAAACATTCTATTCAATAAATGGATCTGATTATGCAGAAGGTACAAGCTTTACTGTCGTTGCTGAAGGAGAAAACGAGGTATCTTTCTACAGTGTAGACGAAGCAGGAAACGTTGAAAATGCACAAACAATAGAAGTAAAGATTGATAAAACAGCACCAAGCACTACTTCAAACGTAGTGAATACTTGGAACAACAAAGATGTTCAAGTAGAACTAACAGCAACTGACAACCTAAGTGGAGTAGAAAAAACCTTCTACTCAGTAAACGGATCAGAATATGTAGAAGGAACAAGCTTTACCGTTAATAATGAACAAGTTAACGAAGTATCATTCTACAGTTTGGATCATGCAGGAAACCAAGAAGAAGTTCAAACACTACAAGTCAAAATCGACAAAACAAAACCAGTAACAACATCAAACGTTACTAACACATGGTTAAAAGATGACTTTACTATAGATTTAACAGCAACTGATAATCTAAGTGGAATCGCAGATACAATCTATTCAATTAATGGAAAAGGATCTGTCTCAGGATTAAATACTATTATCACTAAAGAAGGTATCTCAAACGTATCCTTCTACAGTATTGACAACGCTGGAAACATTGAAGACATTCAAACAGCTCAAGTGAAACTTGATAAAACAGCTCCAACTGTTAAGTTAGATGTTGCTGAAGAGTACACTTTAGGAACTAAATTACCATTAACATACGTTGCTACAGATAACCTGTCAGGTATCGCAACTGAAAAAATGACTGTTAATGGACAAGTTGTTCAAAATGGTGAGGTTGTTTCATTCAATCAACCAGGTGAATATGTAGTAGAAGTAGATGCAACTGACAATGCTGGCTGGACTACAACAATCAAGAAGACTGTATTAGTTTATATCCCAGCAACGATAGAAGTGCTACCAAAAGTAATGAACGGAAACAAGGGTGTATTTACTGTTAAAGTTGACTTACCTATGGGTTATAGTACAAAAAACCTTGATCTTGATGCTGCAACACTAAATGGAGTGTCTGCACAAACTTCAAACAAAGGTTATTATAAGCAAGCTGAACAAGGTCAGTTTAAATTTGAACGCCAAGATTTCTATTGGATTCCTGGTCAAACGACAATGAAATTCGTAGGGAAGATAGGGAACTTCATTGTAAAAGGGCAAACTGATGTAAAAGTAATAAAATAAGAATTTTAGAGAAACACGGGACCACATTCCCCGTGCTTCTCTCTTTTAATATGACATTTCCATGGCAATCCAAAAAAACTTTCTAACAAACATTTACCAATTCCCACAATAATCTCCACCAACTTGGATATACTAGTACTGAAGAATTCTTCATAACTTAATCACCCAAGATTACCACACGAATCATTCATAACTCACCTTAGATACGCATATATTTCAACACCTATACAAAACGTTTACAAATTCACAATTTCTTCATATTTCCTAGAAGTTTAAGCAGGAAACAAGGAGGGTAATGTAGAATTAGTAACTATAGCCTTTAATTTTATTCAGCATATATCTCCTACTTTAATGAGTATGGATGAATGCAAAAGGGTTTACAACTTAGTGGGTTGCAATACCCGGGCTGAATAAAATCAAGCCTCCGGCGGATGCCTCGATTTTTCAAAGGAAGTTTTTCGAGCAAGCTCGAAGAAAAATCTGGCGGCAAATACGCCAAGGCGCATTTGATTAAAAGGTTATAATGTTTCACACATTGGTAACCCTAAGTGGGTCCTCTGTGAAAGGGCAATACAATGACTAGTGAGAACTAGTCGAGTTCAAAGGAGGAGTTCATGTATGAATTACAACGTTCGTGGTGAAAACATTGAGGTAACTCCAGCATTACGGGAGTATGTTGAGAAGAAACTAGGCAAGCTTGAACGATATTTCGATGGTACTCCAGATGCAAATGTGAATGTCAACTTAAAAGTTAATAATGCAAAAGATTCTAAAATAGAGGTTACGATTCCAATGCCTCAGCTAGTACTTCGTGCAGAGGAGTCTCATGCAGATATGTATGCAGCGATTGACCTTGTCACTGACAAGCTAGAGCGTCAAATTCGCAAGCATAAAACAAAAGTAAACCGTAAGTTCCGTACTGAAGGTTCTACTCGTACACTGTTTGCAAACGGTGCAGGAACTACATCTGCTACAGCCGTTAAAGACCTTGAGGATGAAGATTACGAATTAGTTCGTACAAAGCGCTTCAACCTTAAACCAATGGACAGTGAAGAAGCGATTCTTCAAATGAATATGCTGGGCCATAACTTCTTCGTCTTCACAAATGCAGAGACAAACTCTACAAATGTGGTGTACAAGCGAAAAGATGGCAAGTATGGTATCATTGAACCCAACTAACTCTCATAACCAAACACAGTCTACCATGTAGGCTGTGTTTTTTATTGTCATTTTTTAAAAGTAACAATCCTGAAACCCTACCACAAAATAAGGACTTTCCACTATGAAAATAGGGGAAACACCTTATAGTTATCTCCTTTCATATAGTAGATAATAACTTTAGAGGAAAATATTACATATTCACTAACAACCACCATGTTAGAAAGGGAGGCACCTTCCTTAGTCTAATCAATCTTGAAAATACTTTCCGAAAAAATAAAATATAAAACGAATGGAGAATGCAGTATGAAAAACAATGCAGTTCAATTTAAGGAGAATCCTGTTTCAAACTTTCTTTTTAACGACAGTCGTTCTGCACTTATTTGGTTAGTAGTTCGCGTATATTTAGGCTACACATGGCTAACGGCTGGATGGCATAAGATTACAGAAGATGCTTGGACAGGTGAAAATGCTGGAGCCGCTATTCAAGGATTTGTGCAGGGGGCATTAGCTAAGTCTGCTGAAGGTAACGATGTTACTGGCTGGTATGCAACCTTTTTAGAAAATGTTGTTCTTCCAAATGCAAAAGTTTTTTCATACATGGTAGCTTATGGAGAAGTATTAGTTGGCATAGGTTTGATTGTTGGATTGCTAACAGGTGTGGCAGCTTTCTTTGGATCATTGATGAACGTAAGTTTCCTTTTTGCTGGAACATTAAGTACAAATCCACTACTGCTAATCCTAGCAACATGGTTAGTGTTAGCTTGGAAAGTTGCGGGCTGGTACGGCTTAGACAGATGGGCACTACCTTTCTTAGGAACTCCTTGGGATCGTAAAGGCAGCAAGACAAAAAATCAAACAAGAGACGTCTGAGTATAAACTCACAAAAGGTATCTAAGTGCCAATGCACTATGGTACCTTTTTCCCTTTTCAGCCCTAAACATTTTCCCCTTGTCGAATCCATGCATCCCTTGTCACAATCCAATTCCCTTAAATATTTTACCCTGATTCTATTTAGTGGTAAAATGGTAGTATTACTTTTTAAAATCTGTATTTACAATAGAGGAGCGTACGTAATGCTTGGTATATTAAACAAAGTATTTGATCCTAACAAACGCACATTAAAACGATTGGAAACACTTGCTGGTAAAATTGAAGCACTTCATCCTGAGATGGAGAAGCTTTCTGATGATGCACTTCGTGAAAAAACTGAAGAGTTTAAAGCACGCTACCAAAAAGGTGAATCATTGGATGATCTACTCGTTGAAGCTTTCGCAGTTGTTCGTGAAGGTGCAAAACGTGTTCTTGGCCTACATCCATATCCGGTTCAATTAATGGGTGGTATCTCCCTACATGAAGGTAATATTTCAGAGATGAAAACAGGGGAAGGTAAAACATTAACTTCCACTATGCCTGTTTATTTGAATGCATTAACAGGAAAAGGTGTTCACGTTGTTACTGTCAACGAATACTTAGCAAGTCGTGATGCGCATGAAATGGGACAACTTTTTGAGTTCCTTGGTTTAAGTGTTGGTTTGAACTTAAACTCTATGTCACGTGAGGAAAAAATTGAAGCATACCGTGCTGATATTACGTACGGTACAAACAATGAGTTTGGTTTCGACTACCTGCGTGATAACATGGTACTTTACAAGGAACAAATGGTTCAGCGTCCGCTTTATTTTGCGGTAATTGACGAGGTTGACTCGATCTTAATCGATGAAGCGCGTACTCCGCTAATCATTTCTGGTTCAGCACAAAAGTCAACGTCACTCTATGTTCAAGCAAATGGCTTTGTTCAAACGCTTAAAAAAGAAGAAGATTACACGTACGATGAAAAAACAAAGGGTGTTCAACTAACTGAAGAAGGGATTAGCAAAGCTGAACGAGTATTCGGTGTTGAGAACTTATTTGATATTTCAAACGTTGCGTTAATTCATCATATCAATCAAGCGTTAAAAGCAAATGCAAGTATGCACTGTGATATTGATTATGTGGTAGAGGAAGATCAAATCGTAATTGTTGACCAATTCACTGGTCGTCTTATGAAGGGACGTCGTTATAGTGAAGGTCTACACCAGGCAATTGAAGCAAAAGAAGGCGTAGAAATTCAAAACGAAAGTATGACGCTTGCGACAATCACGTTCCAAAACTACTTCCGTATGTATGAAAAGCTTTCAGGTATGACAGGTACTGCGAAAACAGAGGAAGAGGAATTCCGTAACATTTACAATATGAATGTTGTAGTTATTCCTACGAATCGTCCGATTGCCCGTGATGACCGAGCAGATTTAATTTATAAATCAATTGAAGGTAAATTCCGTGCTGTTGCCGAGGATATTGCGGAACGCAATGCAAAAGGACAACCTGTCCTTGTTGGTACGGTTGCCATTGAGACTTCTGAAATTATTTCGAAGTTTTTATCGAAAAAAGGTATTAAACATAATGTCTTGAACGCGAAAAATCATGCTCGTGAAGCTGAAATCATTGAACATGCTGGTCAGCGTGGAGCAGTTACAATCGCAACTAACATGGCTGGTCGTGGTACAGACATCAAGCTTGGTGAAGGTGTGAAGGAACTAGGCGGATTAGCTGTTATCGGTACAGAGCGCCATGAGAGCCGTCGTATTGATAATCAGCTTCGTGGACGTTCTGGTCGTCAAGGAGACCCAGGGGTAACTCAGTTCTACCTTTCTATGGAAGATGAACTAATGCGCCGTTTCGGATCTGATAACATGAAATCGATGATGGAACGCCTTGGAATGGATGATTCACAACCAATTCAAAGTAAAATGGTTTCTAGAGCTGTTGAATCAGCTCAGAAACGTGTTGAAGGAAATAACTTTGACGCTCGTAAGCAGCTTTTACAATATGACGATGTTCTTCGTCAACAACGTGAAGTTATTTACAGTCAGCGTTTTGAAGTTCTTGATTCTGAAAATCTTCGTGAAGTGGTTGAGCGTATGATTCAATCAACAATTGATCGTACCGTTAACGCTCATACACCGAAGGATGAAGTGGAAGAAGAGTGGAACTACAAAGGTATCGTTGACTATGTGAATGCAAATCTTCTAAACGAAGGTGACATTTCAGTAGCTGACCTAAAAGGTAAAGAGCCTGAAGAAATGTCAGAGTTCATCTTTGAAAAGGTTAAGCAACGCTATGATGAAAAAGAGGCTCAAATGGATCCAGAACAAATGCGTGAATTTGAACGTGTTGTTGTTCTTCGTTCAGTTGATAGTAAATGGATTGACCACATTGATGCAATGGATCAATTGCGTCAGGGAATCCATTTACGTGCATATGGTCAAACTGATCCACTTCGCGAATACCAATTTGAAGGATTTGCGATGTTTGAAAATATGATTGCTTCCATCGAAGAGGATGCAGCGAAATTTGTAATGAAAGCACAAATTCGCAGCAACCTGCAACGTGAAGAAGTGGCAAAAGGGCAAGCTGTTCTTCCAAAAGAAGGCGGAGACGAAAAGCCGAAGAAACGCCCAGTTACAAAATCAGTTGACATTGGTCGTAATGACCCTTGTTACTGTGGTAGCGGTAAGAAATACAAGAACTGTCACGGTCAATAAAGTTAGAAGGGTGAGAGGTAACTCTCACCTTTTGCACGGATTTTTATGAGTAAAATGGATTGAAAAAACTCATTCTAAACGGTAGATAATAAATCTGGAGGAAACAATATATGGAATTAGTAGAAATAAAGCAAGAGTTAGAAAAAATGGCTAAGAAATTAGCAGGTTTTAGGGGGTCTCTTTGACTTAGAGGCTAAGCAAGCACGTATTACAGAGCTTGATGAAGTGATGTCTATGCCAGACTTCTGGAATGACCAATCAGCGGCTCAAAACGTAATCAATGAGGCAAATGCGTTAAAGGAACAAGTGGTAGAGTACACAAACCTTAACGACTCATATGAGAACCTTGAACTTACCTATCAGCTTTTAAAAGAAGAACCAGACGCGGACTTACAGACTGAGCTTGAAGAAGAGCTTAAAGATTTATCCAAGAACTTAAATGAATTTGAACTTCAGTTACTTTTAAGTGAGCCTTATGATAAAAATAATGCCATTTTAGAACTTCACCCAGGTGCTGGTGGAACTGAGTCTCAGGACTGGGGCTCGATGCTTCTTCGTATGTATACACGTTGGGCTGAGAAAAAGGGCTTCAAGGTTGAAACGTTGGATTATCTTCCTGGCGATGAAGCGGGTATTAAGAGTGTTACTCTTTTAATAAAAGGGCACAATGCATACGGCTATCTAAAGGCTGAAAAGGGAGTACACCGTCTGGTACGTATATCTCCGTTCGATTCTTCAGGCCGCCGTCATACTTCTTTCGTTTCATGTGAAATAATGCCTGAATTCAATGATGAGATTGAAATTGATATCCGTACTGAGGACTTAAAAATTGATACGTATCGCGCGAGTGGAGCGGGTGGACAGCATATTAACACAACCGACTCTGCAGTTCGTATTACACATACGCCAACAAATACAGTCGTAACTTGTCAAACGGAGCGTTCACAGATCAAAAACCGTGAGCAAGCGATGAAGATGTTAAAATCAAAGCTCTATCAACTCGAAATCGAAAAACAACAAGCTGAATTAGATGAAATCCGTGGCGAACAAAAGGACATCGGCTGGGGAAGCCAAATCCGTTCCTACGTATTCCACCCATACTCAATGGTAAAAGATCACCGCACAAACACAGAAGTTGGTAACACAAACAGTGTCATGGACGGCGATATCGATCTATTCATTGATGCTTATTTACGATCGAAATTAAATTAAACTGAGTAAGGCTGACCTTTTAACGAGGTCAGCCTTTTTTGGGGGACAGGACAGGACTCCTGTCCCATTTTAAAACAAGGAAAACAACAAAACCTAGTAGAATGTCGAATAATTCCGAAACCCCATACAACAAAACCACACGAACATACCCCTCAAACAAACATTTGATTGAACCGCAAATCTCAATTCAAACAAACGCTTGATTGAATTTTAAAAGCCAGATAATAAAAGGGTCTTATTCACTAAACAAACGTTTGTTTGAACACATTATATCTTGAAAAAATGACACCCCCACTATCCACAACGATCACAATATGCCCATCGACGTAATAATACACTTTCCGACAATTACCAATACATTTTCCCTCTAAACATCATTGCACTTAACCGATATATACATTATGAAAAACTATTGGAGGATAATTTTATGACAGATAAAAAGGTAAATATTCAAGAACTGAAAAAACAGGATATTATCCGTAAGAACAAGCTAGTTACAAGTGTAACGCTGATTTCTGTTTTATTAGCAGTACTTGTTGATATCGCAATAAAACTACCAATGCAAACTATCTTAACAACTGCAATAGGTGGAGGTATATTTGTTACTCTCCTAGCATTTTTGAATTATAGAAGACTATTTTTAATGCAAGTTCCATATATTGCGATAGTGGGGTTGACTGGTGTCATCTATTTGATAATGAATGCTTCTGTATCGGCACCAGTTATCTTATTACCACTTTTCCTACTAACAACTATAGCTATTTACAATACGAGAATTACGTTACTTGCTGGTGTAGCTGGAGCATTAGTTTTACTAACATCTTTCATGTTCATGTATGGGGACACGTTAGAGTTCACTTCCCAAACCATAATCACTTACTATATGATTTTTGGAATCACAATCTTAACGTTATTTTTCCAAAACCAGGTTACGAGAAAGATGTCGGCTGATACAGAAGCATTACAAGTAGAAACTGAACAGCTTTTAGAAACTAGTAAAAATCAAGCAACCCAGCTTGAGAATAGCTCACAAGTGATCAGCGAAAACATTACAAATATTCGTCGTCAAGGTGAAGAGCAAATGCATGCATTTAGCGAGATGACGATTGCTGTATCTGAAATTTCATCTGGTATGAACACGCAAAATGAGGCAGCGACAATAATAACTGAGTCAATCGAGAATCTAAATAAAGTTGTACAGCAGCTTGTTCAAGGCTCAAACCATCTTAGTGTTCAAACTGAAAATGGAAACAATGCTTCGCACAATGGAAACAAAACAATCGAGAGTTTACTAGCTAAAATTACCGATTTTCAAGATTCTGTGATGTCAATGTCTTCTACGATGGATAATCTAGTAACAAAAATCAATGAAACAAATGGGTTTACAGATAAAATACAAGAAATCGCTTCTCAAACAAATTTACTAGCTTTAAACGCATCAATTGAAGCCGCTCGTGCTGGCGAAAGTGGAAAAGGATTTGCGGTGGTAGCTGCTGAAATTAGAAAGCTATCAGAGGTAACATCCAATACAGCTAATCAAATCTCTGAAAATCTTAAAGAGGTTAACGAAAGTACAACACTAACCCAAAAACAAATGGCAGAGAACGCAGAAAAGATGGATGAAAGTGTTCAACTGACTAAGGATACAAAAGGTGTATTTTTAGTAATTGATGAGACTGTTTCTGAACTAAATGAAGCTGTTAAGCATTTTGAAAAAATCTCACAAGAAATTGGTGGTTCATCATTATCAATTGAGACCTCTGTAAGTGAATTTGCAGCAATTATTGAAGAAACAACAGCATCACTTGAAGAAATCACTGCCTCAATCGAAAATCAAAACGCACAAATGCAACAGCTTGTAGCATATGTACAAAACACAGATAACGCAACAGAAGAATTAATGCAGATTTTTAAAGTGAAATAGAGTATAGAGAAAGCCTTAATGAAGCAAACATTAAGGCTTTTTTCTAAATGTAGAAACGTCAAATTCTATTAAATGTGCTTAATCCTCAAAAATCTGAGTTTTCCGACACATATTTTAAATATTCGACTCTCAGACGAAAAATATCTATATTCATGTCGATATAAAGATTGTAAAATAGAGTTATAACACCTAATGGGGGACAAACTTATGACAGATAAAATGGTAAGTATTGAGGCACTTAAAACGCAAGATATTATACGTAAGAATAAGTTGGTTACAATTGTTTCTCTTATCTCTGTAATTCTCGCGGTAATAGTAGATTTTGCGATTCAACAGCCATTACAAATGATACTGACAATTGCAATAGGAGGAGGCATTTTTGTTGGAGTACTAGCAATCATGAATTATAGAAAGCTATTTTTAATGCAAATCCCATATGTTGCAATAGTGGGGTTGACAGTTGTCTTATATTTAATAATGTCAGCATCCCAATCGGCACCAATCATATTATTACCTCTCTATCTACTTACGACCATTGCCATTTATAATATGAGAAGTACTCTTATAGTAGGGGTAGTGGGTGCGATTGTTTTAAGCACGATATTTTTTGTGATAAATGGACAAGATTTAGGGTATACATCCCAGAATATTACAACATTTTATTTGATATTTGGAATAATTATCTTAACGTTATTTTTCCAAAACCTAGTTACAAGACGAATGACTACTGATATTGAAGCGTTACAAGCAGAAACTGAACAGCTTTTAGAAACTAGAAAAAACCAGGCAGTAAAGCTTGAAAACAGCTCCCAGGTAATCAGCGAAAATATTTCAAACATCCGCAGTCAAGGTGAAGAACAGATGCATGCATTTAATGAAATGACAATTGCGGTATCTGAAATCTCATCTGGTATGAATACACAAAACGAAGCTGCAACAACAATAACTGAGTCGATTGAGAATCTAAATAAGGTTGTGCAACAGCTTGTTCAAGGTTCTAATCATCTTAGTGTTCAAACAGAAAATGCAAACAACGCATCGGATAATGGAAACACAACAATTGAAAGCTTATTAACTAAAATTACTGATTTCCAAATTTCTGTTACGTCTATGTCTACAACAATGGATCGATTAGTAACAAAAATACAAGAAACAAATGGTTTTACAGATAAAATTCAAGAAATCGCATCTCAAACCAATCTATTAGCGCTTAATGCATCAATTGAAGCTGCTCGTGCAGGTGAAAGCGGTAAGGGCTTTGCGGTAGTTGCGGCTGAAATTAGGAAACTATCAGAAGTAACATCAAATACAGCAAACTTAATCTCTGAAAATCTGAAACAGGTTAACGAAAGTACAACATTAACCCAAAAACAAATGGCAGAGAATGCAGAAAAAATGGACGAAAGTGTCCAGCTTACAAAAGATACAAAAGGCGTATTTACAGTTATTGATGAAACTGTCTCTGAATTGAATGAAGCAGTGAAGCATTTCGAAAAAATCTCAAATGAAATTGGCGGCTCTTCACATTCAATCGAAACATCTGTAAGTGAATTCGCTGCAATCATTGAAGAAACAACAGCATCACTCGAGGAAATCACTGCCTCTATCGAAAACCAAAACGCCCAAATGCAACAGCTCGTAGCATACGTACAAAACACAGACGATGCCACAGAAGAATTAATGGAGATTTTTAAAACAAAATAATAGAAAGCGGAAGGCCTTAATGATGTATACATTAAGGCTTTTTGTTATGATGAAAAGAGGCTCAGGCCTAAACCGAAAGGAGATACATATGAGATACCTTGCAAGTGAGAGTAGATATAGTGATATGAAATATAATCGTGTTGGTAAATCTGGGTTACAGCTGCCAGCCATTTCTTTAGGATTATGGCATAACTTTGGTGGAGTGGATTCTTTTGAAAATGGACGGGCAATGCTTCGCAGAGCATTTGATTTAGGGATTACCCATTTTGACTTAGCGAATAATTACGGCCCACCACCGGGAAGTGCAGAAGAAATGTTTGGGAGAATGTTAAAGTCAGATTTTGCTCCTTACCGTGACGAAATGATTATTTCATCTAAGGCAGGATACCATATGTGGGAAGGTCCGTATGGAGATTGGGGTTCGAAGAAGTACCTAATTTCAAGTCTTGACCAAAGCTTAAAACGTATGGGATTAGAGTATGTAGATATTTTTTATCACCATCGTCCAGACCCGAATACACCATTAGAGGAAACTATGGGGGCTCTAGATCAGATTGTCAGACAGGGTAAAGCGTTATATGTTGGTGTTTCTAACTATGATGCAACTCAAACTGCAGAAGCTGTAAAAATCTTAAAAGAGCTGGGAACACCTTTACTTATCCATCAACCAAGCTATTCGATGTTTAACCGATGGATAGAAGATGGATTGCAGGATGTTTTAGCTGAAAATGGTGTAGGCTCCATTGCATTTACTCCTTTAGCACAAGGGCTATTAACAAATAAATACCTGAACGGAATCCCAAGTGATTCTAGAGCAGCCAGGGAAGGTACCTTTTTACAGAAAGAAAGAGTAACAGAAGAAGTTTTACAGCAAGTTACTCAATTAAACGAACTTGCTGCTGAAAGAGGACAAAACCTTGCTCAAATGGCATTAGCCTGGGTACTTCGTGAAGGAAGAGTAACATCCGCACTAATAGGTGCAAGTAAGGTAAGTCAAATTGAAGAAAACGTAGCAGCACTTAAAAATCTTACTTTTACCTCAGAGGAACTAACAAGAATCGAAGATATACTAAAGGGCTAAGATTACTACATGTAACTTAACATTAGTAATCCTAAAAACTAAGCACATACTAGGAGTAGTCTACGTAGGGCTACTCCTTTTGTTATGGCCAAAAGTTGGTCGTGGAGCTAAAAATAAACTGAATTTTAGTTAATGTTTTACTAAAATTATTGACGTGTTTTACTAAGAGGTCTACAATAGGGGTAAGCAATAAATCCTTAACTACTGGAGGTACACATCATGGAATTAAACCAGCTAGCTACTACATTTAAAGAAGTGTTTAACGAAACAGATTATAGATCATTTTTTGCACCAGGACGCATCAATTTAATCGGAGAACATACGGACTACAATGGTGGCCATGTATTTCCAGGTGCGATTACAAAGGGAACTTATGCACTTGCTAGAAAGCGTGACGATAACAAAGTAAGATTGTATTCCGTTAACTTTGAACAACTTGGGATTATCGAATTTGATCTCGATAACCTAGATTACGATAAAGCACATGATTGGGCGAATTATCCGAAAGGAATGCTGCGTTATTTACGTGAAAAAGGGTATTCCATTTCGACTGGAGTGGACGTTCTTTTCTACGGTAACATTCCAAACGGAGCAGGTTTATCTTCTTCTGCATCAATTGAATTAGTTTCAGGTGTAATGTTTGAGAAGTTATTCGATTTAACAATCGACCGCGTTGAGCTCGTGAAAATTGGTCAGCAGGTTGAAAATCAGTTCATCGGTGTTAACAGCGGAATCATGGACCAATTTGCAATTGGAATGGGTAAAAAGAACTCAGGAATTTTACTGGATTGTGACACGTTAAAATACGAATATGCTCCTTTAGAGCTTGAGAAGCATCTAATTGTAATCATGAACACAAACAAGCGTCGTGAGCTTGCAGACTCTAAGTATAATGAGCGTCGGAGTGAGTGTGAACAAGCACTTGAAATGCTTCAAAAAGAATTAAATGTGTCGGCACTTGGTAATATCTCATCAGAGCAATTTGAGGCGCACAAGCATCTGATAACTAGTGAGGTTTTACAAAAACGTGCAAAGCATGCAGTCTATGAAAATGAAAGAACTCTTCAAGCTTTAAAAGCGTTAAAAGCAGGAGAATTAGCTGAATTTGGACGCTTAATGGATGCGTCACACCGTTCATTGCGAGATGATTATGAAGTAACAGGAATTGAGCTTGATACATTAGCTGAAGCAGCCTGGGCACAGGATGGTGTTGTTGGAGCTCGTATGACAGGTGCGGGCTTTGGCGGATGTGCAATCGCAATTGTTGAAAAAGACAAAGTCGATGCAGTGACTGACGCAATCGGAAAGATCTACGAAGAAAAAATTGGCTACCAAGCTTCCTTCTATGAAGTAAGCATTGGTGACGGAGCAAAAGAACTATAAGGGACAAGGTATCGTGTCCAAAAAAATAAAAACTGGTACGAGGGACCTGTCTCTCTGTCCAAAAGAAGAGGAGCGAAACAGATGAGTGTTTTAGTATTAGGTGGAGCAGGTTATATTGGTTCGCATGCGGTTTATCAGTTGATCGATTCTGGTAAAGAGGTAGTTGTTATCGACAATTTACAGTCTGGACATAAAGAGGCGGTTCATCCAAAGGCTACTTTTTATCAGGGTGACATTCGCGACCGCGAGTTTATGCAATCAGTTTTTGAAAAGGAATCGATTGATGCTGTAATTCATTTTGCAGCGAACTCACTGGTTGGCGAGTCTATGGAAGATCCTTTAAAATACTACGACAACAATGTGTTTGGAACTCAGGTTGTGCTTGAGACAATGAGAAATAACAACGTGAAATACATTGTATTCTCTTCAACTGCTGCAACGTATGGTGAGCCAAAGCAAGTGCCTATTACTGAGGATATGCCAACTGTTCCTGCAAATACGTATGGCGAAACAAAGCTAGCAATGGAAAAAATGATGAAATGGTCTGAAGTGGCTCATGATATTAAGTTTGTGTCATTACGCTACTTCAACGTAGCAGGTGCGAGATCCACTGGTGAAATCGGAGAGGACCACGATCCAGAAACACATTTAATCCCGGTTATTTTACAGGCAGCGTTAGGAAAGCGCGATTTCATAAAAATCTTTGGCGAAGATTATGATACTCCAGATGGAACATGTATCCGTGACTATATTCATGTTGAGGACCTAATTGATGCTCACATTTTAGCATTAAGATATCTGCAAAATGGTGGAGAAAGCAACTATTTTAACCTAGGAAGCAATACAGGCTTCTCTGTAAAAGAAATGGTTGAAACAGCGAAAAAGGTTACACAACGTGATATTCCGGTACAAATTGGTGATCGTAGAGCAGGAGACCCTAGTATTTTAATCGCATCTTCTGAAAAGGCGAAAAAGGTATTAGGCTGGGCACCAAAACGCACGTCAATTGAAGAAATCATGAAGGATGCGTGGAACTGGCATGTAAACCACCCAAATGGGTACGAAAGCTGAGGGGATAATATGTACATCTTTGGAATCATACAACAGCTTACTCGTAAAGCGGTAGAAGCTAATCTAATCGAAAAAGGCGACGAGATTTATGTGCGTAACCAGATTCTCTCTTTATTGAATCTGGAGACATTTGAATCTGTAAAAGAAGATAACCTAGAAAGAGATATTCCAACATTAGTGGAAAATCTTGTGGATTATGCGGCAGAGAACGGAATTATTGATGATTATTTTGATGCGAAAGAAATTTTTGCTAGTAAAATCATGAACACGATGATTCCACTGCCATCGATTATGACGCATCGTTTTTATGATCTTCACAAGCAAAATCCAACCGAAGCAACGAACTATTTTTATGAGTTAAGTAAAAACAGTAACTATATACAAATGAAACGCATCGAAAAAAACATCGAATACAAGGCACAAACAGAATATGGTGAGCTTGATATTACAATCAATCTGTCAAAGCCTGAAAAAGATCCTAAGCAAATTGCACTTGAAAAAGAAGCGAAACCTACTGGTACTAAGTATCCGAAATGCCTACTTTGTGTTGAAAACGAAGGATATGCTGGACGAATAGGGCATCCGGCTCGCTCAAATCATAGAATCATTCCAGTGGAACTTGAAGGTGAAAATTGGTTCCTGCAATATTCTCCATATGTGTACTACAACGAGCACTGCATTTTGCTTTGTGAAGAACACCGTGATATGAAGATTAGCAAAGATACATTTACACGACTTCTAGGCTTTGTAGAACAGTTCCCGCATTATTTTATCGGTTCGAATGCAGATATTCCAATCGTGGGTGGATCGATTTTAACGCATGATCACTATCAAGGTGGGAACTATGAATTCGCGATGGCAAAAGCAGCGGACGAATACACATTTGATTGGAGCAGCTTCCCGAATGTTGAATTCTCAACTGTAAAATGGCCAATGTCTGTACTTCGCTTAAAGAGTGAGGATCGTAATGCGCTTATCGAAGCGGGAGACCACATTTTACAAGCTTGGAGAAGTTATAGTGACCCAGAGGTAGAGATTGTAGCGTTCACTGGTGAAACACCTCACAATACGATTACACCAATTGCGAGACAACGTAATGGCAAGTACGAACTTGATTTAGTATTACGTAATAACCGTACAAGCGACGAGCATCCACTAGGAATATTCCACCCACATGCAGATGTTCATCATATTAAAAAAGAAAACATCGGTCTTATTGAAGTAATGGGGCTTGCAGTGTTGCCTGCTAGACTTGAAACAGAGCTAAAAGAAGTGGAAAAATACTTAATAAATCAACCAAATGAAATCAACCCAATACATGAGCAATGGGCAGATGAAATGAAGCAATCACAAGAAATTACACATGAGAATGTGGAAGAGATTGTGAAGCTAGAGGTTGGTAAAAAGTTTATGAGAGTTTTACAGGATGCTGGTGTATTCAAGCGTGATGAAGCAGGACAAGCAGCTTTTAAGAAGTTTATTGACCAATTAAAATCCTAATTTGTAACGGGAGTAGCTGTACTCCCGTTTGCTATATGGAGGCAGAAAAATGAAGGTTACAACAAAGAAATTCGGCGAACTAGATAATCAAGTGATTCATTCTTATACACTCACCAACATCAATGGAATGAGTGTGTCGTGTATTGATTATGGCTGTATAATAACCGACATCTACACACCAGACCGGAGCGGTAACTTGGAAAATGTGGTTCTGGGCTTTGATACAATTGATGAATATATAAACCACTCCCCATATTTCGGTGCGATTGTTGGACGAATTGCAGGGCGTATCAAGGGTGGCCAATTTAAGTTGGATGGCCAAACATATCAGCTGGAGCGAAACGAAAACAATAATCATATTCATGGTGGCACGAAAGGTTTCAGCGATGTTGTGTGGGATGCAACTACTATTGAAAAATATGACGCTGTTGGCGTCGAGTTCCGTTACCAAAGTAAAGATGGTGATGGCGGTTATCCGGGCAATGTTGACATGAAAGTTACGTACCTATTAACAAATAATAACGAGGTTGTACTTACCGCACACGGAGTGTCCGACCAAGATACCATTTTGAACCTAACAAATCACACATACTTTAACCTTTCAGGAAACAGTAAACGTGATATTTTAGACCATGAATTAACGTTAAAAAGTGATCGTTTCGTACCCTTGAATAATGAATCACTTCCTACAGGAGAAATTTTAGCCGTAACAGGAACCCCATTTGATTTTAAAAACGGACGGAAAATCGTTGATGGAACAACAACTGACTATCCGCAAAATGTGCTAGTTGGACACGGGTATGACCATCCATTTTTACTATCGAATAATAAAGATAGAGAAATTCAACTGAAAGACCAAGAATCTGGAAGAACACTGACTGTGGAAACAAACCAGCCAGCAGTCGTTATTTATACGAGTAATCACTTAAAAGGTGATTATGAAATTCGAGGCGTAAAGGCTAGACCTCATCTTGCGATTTGTCTTGAAACGCAAGGAGTACCAGATTCGATTCACCATCCAGAGTTCCCGTCGATTGTCCTTGAAAAGGGAAAAGAATATTACTGGGAAACAAAGTACGCCTTTGGTGTGAACTAGCCCGAGAGGAGAGAACGATGGCTACCATTAAAGATATTGCTGAAAAAGCCGGTGTATCAATTGCAACCGTATCACGCGTTCTCAACTATGATGCAAGCTTGTCAGTTAGTGATGATACAAAGAAAAAGATTTTTGAAATAGCAGAAGAACTTTCTTATAAAAAGAAGACAACAAAGAAAACAGCGTCAGCGAAGATCGGTATCATCCATTGGTATACCGAAAAAGAAGAGCTAAACGATCTCTATTATATGTCGATTCGTTTAGGAATTGAGCAACGCTGTGAACAGCAGGATATTCAAGTAGTAAACTTTTATAACAATATCAAAAGCATGAAATCCGAGGACTTACAGGGAATTATCGCTGTCGGTAAGTTTAGTAAAAGACAGATAGAGGAATTAACGTCAATTGCTAAGCATGTTGTATTTGTTGATTCCAATCCGGATGATGACCGTTTTGATTCAATCGTCATTGACTTTGAAAAGGTGACTAGAAACATCCTCGACCATCTGGTTGATAAGGGACATACAAAAATTGGCTACCTCGGTGGACGTGAAATGTTCAAGGACCAGACTGAAGTCATAGAAGATATGCGTGAAAAAACATTCCGAACCTATATGGATGCAGCTGGTTTGTTAGAGGAAGATCATCTGTATATAGGTGCATTTTCGGTAGATGACGGATACAAGCTTATGAAACAAGCAATACAAGAAAAAGGTGACCATCTACCGACTGCCTTTTTTGCAGGAAACGACTTGCTCGCGATTGGAGCATTACGTGCCCTCCATGAAGAAAAAATACCTGTACCGGAGCGAGTTAGTATCATCGGAATCGATGATCTCAGCGTCTCTAAATATGTATTCCCTGCGTTAACAACTGTAAAAGTGTATACAGAGGTTATGGGAGAAACCGCAGTAGATACCTTGCTGGAACGACTAAACGGTCGAAAGATTGCTAAGAAGATTTTTATCGCGACAAAGTTAGTTATTCGCAAAAGTAGTTTGTAGGTCTGTTCTAATGAGAGCAGGCTTTTTTTATTTGCGTTGTTTTGTTGTGTCAGCAATTCCAGTAATAAAGGCTTTATTTTGAAAACTTGGTTTAATCTCTACTGAAAGGATATTGTGAGTTGATTATTGCTTATACAAGGGTGATTGGAGCGCATGGCACGAGACTCCTCGAAAATGCTTTGCATTTTCTTCGTGCGTGGGTGAAGTCAAAGGAGCCTCTCAAAGTCCTGCGGGAGTAGCGTGACCAAGTGAGACACCGCAGGAGTGTAACGACTTGTCTAGCTTCAGCGGCTAGAAACTCGAGAAATTTCAACTCCTCCGTCAGAGGCAAAAGGCGCCTCTTATGTCGGAGTCTCCAATTTCCTCGTTTCTGACCAAGCCGCTTCAGCATTTCATTGAGGAGGCTCACGGTCCGCCCGCGGAAAGCGAGTGCCAGGAGCGGAAATCACAAACCATTTACATTTCACTATCAATGTAAAAACGCCAATGGGTAACAAACCCTGCGAAAAGAATCTTTATTAATCATAATGCTACCATTTTCCTTTTTAATTATACTCGATTTAATTCCCCCTAGATTTATATCCACTTTCCAAACTTTAAGAGTAGAAACAAACAGTTTGGTCAAACTATTCTTTGTAGAACGGAAAAAACTCTTTTCCTAGTTGTCCATTTCGTAACTATATCAAAACAAAAGTGAAAGGATGTCAGCTATGAAGTTTAAGAAGATTTTAGGTATTATTTCTACTCTTGCATTAAGTTTTTCGTTAGTTGCCTGTGGGCCACAGGACAATGCGGACGATGGTGGAGATGAAGGCGGCAAGGATAATAACGAAGCAAAAGAATTACTTGTTTGGGAAGATATTGCAAAGGCTGATGGAATCAAGGATGCAGTTGCAAAATTTGAAAAAGAACATAATGTAACCGTTAAGGTTGTTGAAAAACCATATACAAAACAAATTGAAGATTTACGCTTAGATGGACCAGCAGGAACAGGACCTGACGTTCTTACAATGCCGGGTGACCAAATCGGTACTGCAGCACTAGAGGGATTAATTAAGGAATTAGACGTTTCTGAAGATGTGCAAAAGATCTATACAGAAACAGCTATGCAATCTCAAATGGTAGACGGAAAGATTTACGGATTACCTAAGGCAGTTGAAACGACTACTCTTTATTACAACAAAGACCTGATTTCGGAAGACGAACTACCAGAAACTCTTGAAGGTTGGTATGAGTATTCAAAGGGCGTTGCGAATGGTGAAAAGTTTGGATTCCTAGCGTTGTTTGACAAAATTTATTATGCACAAGGGTTAATGAGTGGATATGGCGGGTACATATTCAAAAATGATAATGGAACTTTTAATCCTGGAGATATCGGGTTAAATAATGAAGGCGCCATTGAAGGTGCTCAGTTCATCAAAAAATTCTATGATGAGAAATTATTCCCTTCAGGAATTATCGGTGAGCAAGGAATTAACGTAATCGAAACATTATTCACAGAAGGTAAAGCGGCAGCGATTATCTCTGGACCGTGGAATATCGAACCGTTCACAAAGGCTGGAGTAAACTTCGGTGTAACCAAGTTACCAGCGTTAGAAAACGGACGTAATATGAGTGCGTTTATTAACGTGAAAAGCTATAACGTAAGTGCATATTCAAAAAATCAGGAACTAGCACAGCAGTTCGTAGAGTTTATTGCAAACGAAGAGAACTCTAAAACAAGATACGAAGTTACGAAAGAGGTTCCAGCTGTAGCTGCACTTGCAGAAGATCCAGCAGTAACTGAAAGTGAAGCAGCAAAAGCAGTTGCTGATCAATCACAATACTCTGAGTTAATGCCAAGTATCCCAGAGATGAATGAAGTATGGGCACCTGCTGATGCAGCGCTTCAAACAATTGCGACAGGTAAGGCTGAACCGAAGGAAGCATTAGACCAAGCAGTTGAAACCATTAAAGGTCAAATTGAAGCGAGTCACGGCGGTCAATAATTAGTTGGAAAATGGTGTCAGACACTACTTATGTTTGGCACCATTTTTAAGGAATATGGCGATTAAGTCAGGCGCCAATCTAAAGAGGTGAATTTTATGCAACATCGTAAAATAGCTCTTTTGCTATCTCTTATACCTGGGTTCGGGCAATTTTATAACCGGCAATGGGTAAAAGGTATTTTATTTTTCTTAATAAGTGTAGCTTTTCTAATTGTATTTAGAGATCTATTTAATATGGGGTATTGGGGTCTGATAACCCTGGGAACTGAAGTGCCACGTGATAATTCTATGTTCCTTTTAGCAGAAGGAATTATTGCAATTATTGTTACTTTATTTGGATTAGGAATTTACTACTTAAATTTACGTGATGCATATGTGAACGGGAGAAAACGTGACGAGGGAATTCAACCAACTCCGCTAAAAGAAGATTACAAAAACCTAGTTGAACAGGGTTACCCTTATGTCATCAGCGGACCGTCACTTTTCATATTAATCTTTGCGGTCATTTTTCCAATTCTTTTTAGCTTTGCGTTAGCATTTACTAACTATGATTTATACCATTCACCACCTGCGAATTTAGCAGACTGGGTAGGATTAAAGACATTTGCAAAAATATTTACAGTCGATATTTGGCGCTCAACTTTCTTTGATGTATTAGCTTGGACAGTTATTTGGACAATTGTAGCGTCGACTTTACAGGTTGCACTCGGGGTTTTCCTGGCAGTCGTAGTAAATCAAAAAGAAGTACGTTTTAAAAAGTTCTTCCGAACAATCTTAGTTTTACCTTGGGCTGTTCCTGGATTTGTTACAATCCTAGTATTTGCAGGATTGTTTAATGATTCATTTGGAGCAATCAACCTTGATGTACTTGCGTTCTTTGGAATTGATCCGATTCCTTGGCTAACTAGTGCAAATTGGACAAGAGTCGCGCTCATCTTAATGCAAGGCTGGTTAGGTTTTCCGTATATATTCATTGTAACAACAGGGGTACTTCAATCAATTCCCGAAGACCTATATGAAGCCGCAACAATTGATGGAGCTTCGATTTTTGAAAAGTTTAGAAACATCACAATGCCAATGATTTTAATTGCAATGGCACCAATTATTATTACACAGTACACCTTTAACTTTAATAACTTTAATATTATTTATCTATTCAACGGTGGTGGTCCTGCTGTACCAGGATCAACTGCAGGTGGAACGGATATATTAGTTTCGTGGATTTATAAATTAACCATGCAATCAAGCCAATATTCCCTCGCTGCAGCACTAACGATACTACTTTCAGTATTTGTTATTGCAATCGCATTATGGCAATTTAGACGAACAAATTCCTTCAAAGAGGGGGCGTGAGTTTAAATGAATATGAAGCAAAACAAGGTCGTCCGACTCTTTTTTACGTACTTGCTGTTGCTGTTTATGACAGTAATTATTGTGTACCCTCTGCTCTGGACAGTAGGAGCTAGCTTTAATCCAGGAAACAGCTTAGTAAGTACAAACTTAATTCCAGAGAATCCAACACTGGAACATTATCGTGAACTATTTGCGGGAAAAGCCAGCCTGCAATATGGACAGTGGTATTTGAATTCGTTAAAAATAAGTATTTTTACAATGCTTGGAGCAATGATTACCGTTTCGTTCACGGCTTACGCATTTTCAAGGTTTCGATTTAAGGGCCGGAAAAATGCATTAACTCTATTTTTGCTATTGCAAATGATTCCGCAGTTTTCGGCGTTAATCGCCCTGTTTGTTTTGGCACAGATTTTAGGAATGATGAACAGCCACTGGTTGCTAATCCTCCTTTATATTGGCGGGCAAATTCCAATGAACACGTATTTGATGAAGGGGTATATGGATTCCATTCCAATGGACCTTGACGAAAGTGCAAGAATTGATGGCGCAAGTAACACAAGAATCTTTTTACAAATCATCCTGCCATTATCAAGACCAATGCTAGCGGTTGTAGCGATGAATGGGTTCACAGGGCCACTTGGGGATTTCGTACTGTCTTCAACAATCCTGAGAACACCTGAATCCTACACTCTGCCAATTGGATTATACAACCTGGTAAACGAAGTAATGGGAGCGAGTTACACAACATTTGCAGCGGGAGCCATTTTAATCAGTATTCCAATTGCAATTGTGTTCTTATTGCTACAAAGAAACTTCGTTGCGGGCTTAACAGCGGGTGGAACGAAGGGGTAAGAGTGAGTTTGAAGTATTTTTAGTATAAAAAATCTGGTTTTGCACATTGAAAAATGAGTTTACGGTTTTTAATTCTGATTTATGGTTTTTAAATTGGAAATACGGTTTTTAATCGAAAAATACGATTTTTAATTTGGATTTACGGTTTTTAATCGAAAAATACGATTTTTAGCAAAAAAACAGCCTACACCAAGGCGCAACAATCGAAAACAGAGGAAGAAGACTATGTCAAAACAGTTTGAAAGTAAACCTGTTACGAAAGCAAACTTCATGCTGCACGGTGGGGACTACAACCCTGACCAATGGCTGGACAGACCAGATATATTAGCGGATGACATCAAGTTAATGCAACTCTCACACACAAATACATTTTCAGTTGGAATTTTCGCTTGGAGCGCACTAGAGCCCGAGGAAGGAAATTACCAATTTGAGTGGCTTGATGACATCTTCAACAACATACACAGCATTGGCGGTAAAGTAATTTTAGCAACACCAAGCGGGGCTCGTCCTGCTTGGATGTCGCAAAAATATCCGGAAGTACTCCGGGTAAATGCAGAAAGAGTAAAGCAATTACACGGCGCACGCCATAATCATTGTTTTACGTCACCTGTATATCGTGAAAAAACACAAAAAATAAATCGCCTTTTAGCCGAAAGATATGGTGAGCATCCAGCTCTCTTAATGTGGCATATCTCAAATGAATTTGGTGGAGAATGTCATTGCGATTTATGTCAGGAAGCTTTCCGTAACTGGTTAAAAGAAAAATACAACAATGATTTAAAGGCTGTGAATGATGCGTGGTGGGGGGCGTTTTGGAGTCATACGGTAAATGACTGGTCACAAATTGAGTCTCCATCACCAATCGGTGAAAGTATGGTACACGGACTAAATTTGGACTGGCGCAGATTTGTCACAGACCAAACGATTTCATTTTACAATAATGAAATTGTTCCACTCCGAGAGATCACACCAGACATTCCGATTACAACCAATTTCATGGGAGATACTGCTGACTTAATTCCATTCCAAGGTCTTGATTACAGTAAATTTGCAAAGCACTTGGATGTGATTAGCTGGGATGCGTATCCACCTTGGCATAATGACTGGGACAGTACAGCCGATTTGGCTATGAAGGTAGCGTTTATTAATGATTTGTATCGTTGTCTCAAAATGCAGCCATTTTTATTAATGGAGTCGACACCAAGCCTTGTAAACTGGCATGATGTGAATAAAGGCAAGCGTCCAGGAATGCATCTGCTTTCATCGATGCAGTTTATCGCGCATGGGTCTGATAGTGTACTCTATTTTCAATGGAGAAAATCGAGAGGCTCCTCTGAAAAATTCCATGGTGCAGTTGTCGACCATGATAATAGCTCTGAGAATCGAGTGTTTCAAGAGGTGGCCGAGGTTGGTAAGACCTTAGAGAAGCTATCAGGTGTTGTGGGCACAAATCGCACATCAGAGGTAGCGTTCTTTTATGATTGGGATAATCATTGGGCACTAGGTGATGCGCAAGGATTTGGCTTGAAGACGAAGCGATACCCGCAAACGATGCACCAGCATTATCGAACCTTCTGGGAACAGGATATCCCAGTTGACGTTATTACAAATGAACATGACTTTACTCCGTACAAACTATTAGTAGTTCCTATGCTGTACTTAGTAAGTGAAGATACGATCGCTCGATTTAAAAAGTTTGTAGCAGACGGCGGGACACTGGTATTCACCTATATTAGCGGGCTCGTAAATGAGCATGACTTAACCTATATGGGCGGATGGCCAAAGGATCTACAAGATATCTTTGGTATCAATCCAAAAGAAACGGATACATACTATCCTGCTGATCGAAATGCTGTTACGTACCAGGGAATAACATACGTACTAAAAGATTACGCAACAGTCATTGATGTTCAATCAGCAAATGTAGAAGGTGTGTATGAGCACGATTATTATGCTGGTACACCTGCCGTCACAAGTCACCAATATGAAAAAGGTAAAACGTATTACATTGGTGGCCGTTTAAATAATGACTTCCATCGCGATTTTTATGGGCGTCTGATCAATGAATTAAATCTTGAACCTGCTGCCAACGTGAAGCATGAAAGGGGTGTTTCTGTCCAAGTCAGACAAGCACCTGATAAAGACTATATCTTTGTCATGAATTTTACAGAAGAAGAGCAAGTGGTTGGTTTTGATTCACCTGTTATAGACCTCGTTACCGGTGAAAAACTTTCAGGTGACATTACTCTAGAAAAGTATGGAGTTCGAATCGTGGAAAAGGGCAAGTAGTCATTAATGGCTGCTTGTTTTTTGTTACATATTCCAAAATAAACAACTTACTTAACAAATCTTTAAAAAGCGAAAAAGAGCCTGTCCTCTCTCTACTAAATGTGCTACTGTACAAGGGATAGGACATTTATAGTGAAAGGTAGTAAACTACCGAGCAACTGGTAAAATAATAGTTCTTTTAATTCCTCATTGACTTTAAGGGAAAATAAAGTAAAATATAAGTAAAAAGTTTTACTTAGCGCAAGCGGTTGCGTAAACTACTAATAAATTTTATAGATATGATAGATCGTAATGGGATATTAATTGGAGGCGGAATGCATGGCGACGATTAAGGATATAGCGAATAAGGCTGGTTATTCGATATCTACTGTGTCACGAGTATTAAATAATGATGAGAGTTTGTCTGTTCCTGATGAAACACGTGAAAAGATATTTGAAGTGGCAGATGAGTTGAATTACCGTAAGAAAACAGTAAGGCCAATCGTTAAAAACATTGCTTTTTTATACTGGGTTACTGATAAAGAAGAGCTTGAAGACGTATACTTTAAGACGATGAGGATCGAGGTTGAAAAGCTTGCGAAAAAATATAATATTGAGCTGACAACTTATAAAATTTCTGACGGAATTGAAAAAATACCTGATACTATCGAAGGGTTTATTGGTGTAGGGACGTTTTCTGAAAAGGAACTGGATTATCTTCGAAAGAGAACTCCAAATGGAGTGTTCCTGGACTTTTCAACAGACCCGAAACACTATGATTCGGTTAGACCTGATCTTATCCAAGTTACAACTCAAGCGATCGATATTCATGTTGAAAAAGGACACAATACGATTGGTTTTATAGGTGGCACTTATCATAATCCAAACACAGATAACGAGGATATGGATATTCGTGAAACAACGTTTCGAGCTTATCTCAACGAAAAAGGTTTACTGAATGAAACCTATATCTTCACACATAGAGGGTTTTCTGTTGAAAATGGCTATAACTTAATGTCACGTGCGATTAAAGAACTAGGAGATAATCTGCCGACTGCCTTTTTTATCGCTGCTGACCCTATTGCTGTTGGTTGCTTACAAGCTTTAAATGAGCACCAAATTTCGATCCCAGCCAGAGTAAGTGTGATCAGTGTGAATGATATTAGTATTGCAAAATATGTTTCACCGCCTTTGACTACATTCCATATCGATTTAAAAGAACAATGTAAAAACGGTATTGAACTTCTTCTTGAACGAGTCATTAATAAGCGAAAAATAGTAAAAACAATTTACCTCGGTTCTGAGGTAGTTATGAGAAAAAGCACAAATTAAATGGGTTTACTAGAAAAAGACGACGTCATGTCGTCTTTTTTTTGTTCGCCCAGCATGGGCGAACTCTAACGGGTGAAAGTCCCTAGTACGACCTGGTAGCGGTAAGTACATAGCTG
>NZ_JBFOKR010000020.1:0-77820 GCF_047246645.1 Ferdinandcohnia jepli | reverse complement strand
GTACTTTAAATTATACAAAAAATACCCTATAGAAAGAGCACTTTTTTTAAGTGTCTATTCTATAGGGTACATTTTAGATTCGGTCCTCACCTAACTAGTAAACTTATTGATTGGAAAAAAAGTATTGAAAAAAGATTCAAATTTGATCCCAGCAAAGGAATATCAAAATCCGATATAGTCAAATTGGAGAAAGAATTTTATGCAATTCAAACTAATCTTGAATGGCAACTTGCAAAAGGGGAAAACGAACTTAAGTACATTAAGTCTATAATTTTAAATAGAAGAGAAACACTAAAGCAAGAGGCTGATGAGTGCATTAATATTATAGGTCAATTGAAAGCGAATATAGATTATTTAAAACGTTTCTTATAAGTATTTAGAAGCCTTATGGTAGAAATAGAACTATTGTGTAATTTGATAAAAAATAAAAAATTTATTGAAAGGTTTTAACCCTATAGGTTGAAGCCTTTATTATTTTATTGTTAAATTATGTTAATATTTATCGTGAAGAGAAAGTACGTTATTAAACTTTACTGGAGGATGAAACCGTGTCTTATTGGATATTTCAAGGTAATCCGCAGCGATTTACTATTGATAAAGAAAAATACCCTGACTTACATGATATTAATAGCTATGTTAAGAGAGGAAAAGTTATTGATTGGAGTATTAGACAGAAACATCATCTTAAAGATATTGAGATAGGGGATAAAGTTTTTATTTGGCGTTCTGATGGGGAGGAACGTAATACCGGTGGAATTATTGCACTAGCTGAAGTAGTAAGAGAACCGTTTGTAAGATATGAAGACGGAATTCCATCAGTCGAATTAAAGGTAATAGAATGTAGATTAACTGAGTCAGAAGGAATGTTATTGCGTCATAAATTGAAGGAAATTCCTCAGACAAAAAGTTTACTTATAATCCGAGCGCCACAACAAACAAATTACAAGCTTACTGACGAGGAATATAATTTTTTATTGTGGTGTTGGCATAATCCAAAAAGGTTCACCGAAAATACTGATTTACCGTTACTTGAAAAGTACTTACATTATTATAAAAGTGAACTTCATTCGTTTCTCACCGAGGTTGAATACATAAAAGCAAGTTATGAATTCTTTCAGAAATTTAGAGTCCAAGATTACATCATGAATATGGAATGGGAGGATTTTCAACAAATTGGAGATCATGTCAATGTGTATCGAATGGCTCTTGCTAGAGGTAGAGCGTTCGGTAGAATGAATGCGCCGATAGAAAAGTATCGTAAGAGCTTTACTTATCTAGTACATGGTGAAGACCCTTTAGAATACCGAATGGACCAATTCTTAAATAACTCAGATTTTAAATTGTTTGGTATCGGAGAAAGTGCATTAAGCGAGATGATTGGTAATATTTTTCCAGAAGAATACTGCTTTTATAATCAAAGAGATCGTGTAGCAGTAGAAAATGAACTAAAAATTGATCCTCATTATTCTCGCGGAGACACATTTGGATTAAAGTTTATAAAGTTCCAAAATGCATTGAAGGCTAATGATATAGCTTCTAGATATATTGAGATAGTTGGTAAGCAAACGGATCTTCCTATTTTTTATGAAGTGGATCAATTCTTTAGTTTTGTTTATGAGAAAAATAAATCAGCAAATGATGATGTAGATGAAATCCAACAAGCTCGATACTGGTTATTAGCACCTGGGGAGAATGGAAAGCTTTGGGGAGTATTTAAGCAAAAAAAACAAATTTCAATAGGTTGGAAGAAGCTTGGAGATCTACGAGATTATAAGGATAAAAGAGAGATTGCAGAGAAACTTAAAGAAGTATATGAAATGGATCATAATCCAACTAATGATGCTCTAGCAAATGATCAGTTTGTTCGCGTTATGAAGGAAGGGGACTATGTACTAATTAAGAGAGGTACTACAAAAATAATAGCTCTTGGAGAAATAAAGTCACCATATCAGTTTAATCCTGAAAATGGTGAACATCATTCATTTCGTCAAGTAGAGTGGTTGAAAGAAGGAGAATGGGATGTTTCAGATTTAGCATTACATATGAAAACACTAACTGATATTACTCCTTATGAAGACTACTTAAAAGCTTTGTTAGAACGATTAGAGGTACACGACAGTGTTCCCCCATATGAAATTGAACATACAGATCCTGTAGAAGAGATTTCATATACTAGTGAAGATATTGCTAAAGAAGTCTTTATGGATTTAGAAAAAATTCAAGATGCTGTTGAGTCGTTAGATTATAAGAAAAATATTATCTTACAGGGACCTCCGGGAGTTGGTAAAACATTTGTGGCCAAACGGTTAGCTTATTTACATATGGAAATGAAGAAACCGGAAAATATAGAGATGGTTCAATTTCACCAATCATACTCTTATGAAGAGTTTATAAAGGGATTTAAGCCAAATGATAGTGGACATTTTGAGCTAAAGGATGGAGTGTTCTATAAATTTTGTCAAAGAGCAAAGATGAATCCAGATGAGAACTTCTATTTTATTATTGATGAAATAAACAGAGGTAATCTTTCTAAAATTTTTGGTGAAGTTATGATGTTAATTGAAGCGGATAAACGTGGAAGTGAGTATGCAATAAAATTGGCTTATAGTAAGGAGAACGAGACATTTTTTATTCCAGAAAATGTGTATGTAATTGCTACTATGAATACAGCAGATCGATCATTAGCAATGGTTGATTATGCTCTTAGAAGAAGATTTGCTTTTATTGATTTAATACCTGGTTTCCATACCGACGCTTTTGAAGAAAATTTAAGAATGAAAGGTATAAGCCAAGGATTTATTGATAGGATTCGGACATTTATGGATGAAGTTAATAAAGAGATTAAAACTGATACTGTTAATTTAGGAAAAGGGTTTGAAATTGGCCATAGTTACTTTTGCCCAGATTTAGAAATTGAAGATGAGCAATCATGGTATGAACGTGTTGTTCGCTTAGAGGTCAAACCTCTTCTAAGTGAGTATTGGTTTGACCAGGAGGAAAAGGTAGATGACCTTATCCGAAAATCTTAGTAAAGTTCCTGTTAAAAATATTTTTTATATGCTTGTTTATGCCTGGGACTATCCACATGAAAAAGATTTTATCAGTGTTTTTGAAGAGGATGAGAAGGATTTAATAAACCTACTTAGTAAAGTATTGGTTATGAAAGTAAAGGGGCTTATAAAAAAGGGCTTTTATAAAGAATATGTTGAAACACAAAGTCAATCTTCTATAATCAAAGGGAAAATTATATTTAAAGATACAATACAAACATTTTCCTATAAAAAAGGTAAAATGCATATTTTAGAAGAAGATATGACACATGACATCCTTCATAATCAATTAATTAAAGCCACTCTACATTACCTTATTAAACAAGAGGTTATTAAGAAAGAGACACGTGAAGATATAACAAGATTACTAAGTTATTTTGTTGATATTTCATTAATAAAGGTTAGTAGTAGGTTATTTAATGAGGTTAATTTGCACAGAACAAATAAACATTACCACTTTTTACTTAATTTTTGTCAGTTTATTTGGGAATCCGTCTTGATTCATGAAGGTAGTAGTGAAAAGATGTTTCAGGATGTTTCCAGAGAACATCAAAAAATGGCCCAGTTATTTGAGAGTTTTGTCAAAAATTTTTATAAGAGAGAATTACCTGGGTCAATAGTTAAAAGTGAATCACTCTATTGGCCAGCAGAAGGAGAGAACACAGAACTTCTCCCTATTATGAAAACTGACATTTCACTAGAATATGAAAACGAAAAAATAATTATTGATACAAAGTTCTATAAAGACATGTTCATTGACCGTTGGGAAGTAGAAAAAGTTCGAAGTAACCATTTATATCAAATATTTTCTTACCTTAAGACGGATGAATATTATACTAAGCGAAAATCCAAAGGGATATTACTGTATCCGAAAGTATATGATTCAATAGATCTTAAATATAGGATTCATGGGTTTGAGGTAAGAATATGTACACTTGATTTAAATCAGCATTGGAGTAGGATTCATGAGAGGTTGTTGGAATTAGTTTTTTAGTTAATGTTAACACACTCTACTCATGTGGAGTGTATCTCGCAACTCATTTTAAAAGAAGGCAACTAACCCCTAGTAAAGTGTACCCTATAGAATAGACACATAAAAAGTCTACCTATAGGGTACTTTTTTGTATAATTAAGAAACACATTGCAATAGGACTGGCGGAGTTTATGAGCAAAGAGATTTTTAAAGGGAAAAAGACTAAACGTAAAATTCATTGGTTCCAAAGATATTAGTTTATACTAATGACTTTAAACAGTTATTATTGCAGTTACCGAGAAAGGTAAGTTTGCTAGACATATTTTTGAGGATAGTTTTGATGTAGATAACTTAGGTATTCTAAGGGTTATATCAGCGAGTAGTAGATGGAAGGATGCCTACTCAGAAAAAGGGCTAATAGGATTTCGGGATACTCGAGTCGGTAACACAGGGCTCCTTTGAGAAATGTTAAGCGGAACTTATACTGATTTTTTGATATAATAAGACTGTAAATAATATGTAAAATCGGATTTGAAAAGGAGAAATAAAAATGGCGGTTATAGGATTTGAAGAAAAGCTATGGGCGGCAGCTGATAAGCTGAGAAATAATATGGATTCAGGAGAGTACAAGCACGTAGTATTAGGATTAATTTTCTTGAAATATGTATCAGATTCTTTTAATGAGAAATGGCAAGAATTAATGGATTTGGATCCTGACTTTGCAGAGGACCGTGATGCTTATATGGCTGAGGGAATATTCTGGGTACCTACAAATGCGCGTTGGTCTTTTATTGCAGAACACGCAAAAACACCAGAAATTGGGAAGGTTGTTGACAACGCTTTAGATGCAATAGAAAAAGAAAACGTTACTTTAAAGGGAGTATTACCAAAAAGCTATTCACGTCCTGAACTGGACAAGCGTATTCTAGGTGAGATTATTGACTTGTTTACAAATATGAACGTTGGGGGCAATGAGGCAAAAGATAATGATGTTCTTGGCCGTGTTTATGAGTATTTTCTTGGAAAGTTTGCAGCAAACGAAGGTAAAGGTGGAGGAGAGTTTTACACTCCAAAAAGTATAGTTAAATTAATGGTTGAAATAATTCAACCTTATAGAGGGTACGTATATGACCCTGCCTGTGGAAGTGGGGGAATGTTTGTTCAATCGTTAAAATTTGTCCAAGAACATAGTGGGAATTCATTTGATATTTCTGTTTATGGGCAAGAATCAAACCCTACAACATGGAAACTAGCAAAAATGAACCTTGCCATTCGTGGGATTGAAAATAACCTAGGCGCTAAAAATGCTGATACCTTCCACAATGATTTGCACAAAACACTTAAAGCAGATTATGTATTAGCTAATCCTCCTTTTAATGATAGTGATTGGGGACAACCAAGTTTATTAGAGGACCCTCGTTGGAAATTTGGTACACCACCAGCTGGAAATGCAAACTATGCGTGGCTTGAACATATGGTAGATAAATTGAGTCAAAATGGAAAGGCGGCAGTTGTACTAGCAAATGGTTCCCTTTCTTCTAATATGAGTGGTGAGGGTGCTATTCGTAAAAAAATTGTTAATGCAGACTTAGTTGAAGCCATAGTAGCCCTACCTGATAAATTATTTTATACAACTGGAATACCTGTATGTGTGTGGATTATAAATCGTAACAAGAACCATAAACGTCAAACCTTGTTTATTGATGCAAGGAAACTCGGTTCATTAGTGAATAGACGTTTACGAGAATTATCCGAAGATGAAATTCGAAAAATTGCAGATTCATATATTAAATGGCAAAATAATAATGGATATGAAAATATACCAGGTTTTTGTCAATCAGCAACTATTGAAGAAATTGAAATACAAGATTATATTCTCTCTCCTGGGAGATACGTAGGTATAGAAGAATCAGAAGAGGATGAAGTAGTATTTGAGGAGAGAATGGAACAATTAACAACTAAACTCGCAAAACAATTTAAAAGGTCAAATGAATTAGAGAACAAGATACGATTGCAGTTAGGGGAGTTAGGATATGACCTCTAAAAATGTTGTAACCCTTGGGGAATTAATCGATATAAAACATGGTTACGCTTTTAAAGGTGTAAACTTTAGTAAAGAGGAGACAAATTTAATTCTGCTTACACCAGGTAATTTCAAAATTGGCGGAGGGTTCTTAAATAATAAGTTTAAATATCACCTTGAAAACGCCGATTTTCCACATGACTTTATTTTAAACACAGGTGACTTATTGGTTACAATGACAGATTTAAGTAAGGATGGGGATACACTAGGTTATCCAGCTCTAGTGCCAAAAATTGAAGGGAAATTACTACTTCACAACCAACGGTTGGGTAAAATTAGTATTAAGGATGAAAGTAAAATAACTAAACCCTATTTGTATTATCTGTTATGTAGTAGCAAATACAGACATCATATATTGGCAACAGCGACCGGAACTACAGTTAAACACACTGCACCAGACAGAATTAAAAGCTACAAATTTGAACTACCTGATATTGAAGAGCAGAATAGAGTAGCAGGGATTTTGTCTGGTTTAGATGAAAAAATAGAGCTCAATAATGAAATGAACGTAACATTAGAAGATATTGCACAAGGTATTTATAAAAGATGGTTTGTAGACTTTAATTTTCCTAATGATTTTGGAAAACCCTATAAAATAAGTGATGGTAAATTTATAGAAAGTGAAATGGGAGTAATACCAAGTTCATTTAAGGAAGGAAAATTAGAGTCAATAGCTATTATTAGTACAAAATCAATAAAACCTCAGGAAAATCCTCATGTTTTATTTGAACATTATAGCATCCCTGCTTATGATGACCAGAGGTATCCAGTTTCAGAATATGGAATAGAAATTAAGAGTAATAAATATAGAGTCGAAACTAACTCTTTCTTAGTATCTAAACTTAATCCTACAACCAAAAGAGTATGGGAGCCATTGTGTCTTACAGAATACTCAATATCTTCGACAGAGTTTATTAATTTCAAGCCAAAGGATTTAATATATAGTTCATATCTATATTCTGTATTAAATTCTGCACAATTTTCAGAACATCTAATTAAACATGCAACGGGGTCGACAGGTAGTAGACAAAGAGTAAAACCCTTAGATACATTATCATACAAAATATTGTTGCCAAACGAATATATTCTAAGGGCATTTGACGATATTGTTGGACCAATTAGAGAACAATTAAAAGAAAACAAAAAAAATAATCAAGTATTAAAAAAACTAAGAGACAATTTGCTTCTAAAACTTATTGAAGGAAAAAGTCTAATATCTGATATAATCTAGGGGGTTAAGAAGTGTTTACAGAAGAGCAGTTAGAAAATGTTGTTTTGGAATATTTTCAAGAGCTTGGATACGAATACCTCCATGGTAGTAGGCTACCAAGAGATGTTAAAGAAGTGTTATTATTAGACCGTTTGGAAGCAACACTCATTAGGTTAAATAAAAAATTGTCTATAGATGTTATTCGAGAAGCTATTCGGAAACTAAGGACCTTTGAAACTAATGATGTTCTAACCAACAATAAAGTGTTTACAAAATATTTAACTGAAACTGTTGAAGTAACTGAATTTGTTGATGGGGAAACGATTTATCACCGCGTTTCCCTAGTTGATTGGTACAATATTGAGAATAATGACTTTTTAGTAGTAAATCAGTTGGAAGTGCAAGAAAAAGGTGGTAGCAAAATTCCTGATATTGTTGTGTATGTTAATGGTATGCCTTTAGTTGTTGTTGAATTAAAAAGTGCTTCTCGTGAAGAAGTCAATATTGAAGATGCATACAAACAGTTGAAAAATTACATGAATGTACACATTCCTTCATTGTTTTATTATAATGCTTTTCTAATGATTAGTGATGGTATTGATACAGAAGCGGGTACAATTACAGCATCTCTAGATCGTTTTTCTGCGTGGAAAAAGATTAACACAGAAGATGCGATAATTGAAAACCGACCTTTAGACACAATGATGTACGGGTTGTTTGAGACACGTAGAATGTTAGATGTAATAAAGAACTTTATTCTTTTTTCAAATGAGGCTAAAATAATGGCTGCATATCATCAATACTTCGGTATGAGTAAGGCCATTGCTTCAACAGTTAAAGCAACGCAAACAGACGGTCGTGCTGGGGTTATCTGGCATACACAAGGTAGTGGGAAAAGTTATTCTATGGTGTTTCTATCTGGGAATTTAGTAAAGCATGAAGAGTTGAAAAATCCTACTATTGTTGTTATTACAGATAGAAATGATTTAGATGGTCAGTTATTTTCGACCTTTTCTGGTGCATCTGAGTTCTTAAGACAGACTCCACTTCAGGCAGAGAGTCGAAGTCATATTAAAGACTTGCTTGAAAATAGAAAATCTGGTGGAATTATTTTTTCTACCATTCAAAAGTTTGAGGAAGAAACAGGACTTCTATCAGACCGTGAAAATATTATAGTTATGGTTGACGAGGCTCATCGTACACAATATGGAATTGATGCTAAGTATGACCTTTCTACTGGAGAACAGAAATATGGTTATGCGAAATATTTGCGAGATTCCTTGCCAAATGCTACATTCATTGCTTTTACAGGTACACCAATTGAAACAACTGATAAATCAACAACAGGTTTATTTGGTGAAGTAATAGATGTGTATGATATGACTCAAGCTGTTCAAGATGGTGCAACAGTTAAGATTTATTATGAGTCTAGACTAGCGAAAGTTAAATTAGATGAAACACAAATGAGTGAAGCGGATAAAGAATATTGGCGTATGCAAGTAAATGAAGGAGTAGAAGACTACGTCATTGAAGAAAGTCAAAAACACTTATCAAGAATGGAATTAATAATTGGTGATAGAGATAGAATTAAACAAGTAGCTGCTGATATTATAAGCCATTATGAAGATAGAAAAGAGCTTGTGGCAGGTAAGGCTATGATAGTTGCTTATTCTCGAAAAACGGCTTTCACTATGTACCAAGAATTAATTGAACAAAGACCTGACTGGGTAGACAAAGTTAAGATTGTTATGACCGCAAACAATCAAGACCCAGAGGACCTTGCAAAACTAGTCGGGAACAAGCAAACAAGAAAAGACCGAGAATTAGAGTTTAAGGATGTTACTAGTCCTTTTAAGATTGTTATAGTTGTAGATATGTGGCTAACAGGTTTTGATGTGCCCTCCTTAGACACTATGTATGTGGATAAGCCAATGAAAGCCCATAACTTGATGCAGGCTATTGCTCGTGTAAATCGGGTTTATCCAGGCAAAACTGGTGGACTTGTTGTAGATTACATTGGTTTGAAGCGTAACTTAATGGAAGCATTGAAAACTTACACAAGTCGTGACCAAGATAAAGTACAGGAAAATGAGCAAGCAAAAGTTATTGCACTGAATATCTTAGAAGTTCTACGTAATCATTTTCACAAATTCAATTATAGTGCGTTTTTTGGACAAAGTGATAAAAAGCGCTATGAAGTCATTCGAGATGGTGCAGAATTTGCTCAGTTTACAGAAAAAAGAAAACAGCTATTTTTAACAGAAACAAAGAAATTAAAAGATGTATATAAAATATGTACAGGCTTGTTATCTAAGGAAATTAAAGAAGAGATTGCATATTTTATAGCAGTTCGATCATTTATTATGAAATCTTCTAATAAAGGTACACCAGATTTAAAAGAAGTAAATGAACGTATTTCAAAAATTTTAGAAAATGCAATACTTGAAGACGGTGTTATGGTGTTAACCGAAGCAACATCAAATGAGAGTTTTGATCTATTAAATGAGGAGAACCTAGCAAAACTTCAAGCAATTCCACAAAAGAACATAGCAACAAACATCTTGATGAGAGTAATGAAAGAAAAACTCAAAGATGTAAAGAAGAAAAACATGACGGTAAGCAAAAGTTTTTCTGAACGATTTGAGAAGATAATCGAAAAATACCACAATAGGAACGACCATTTAGACGTCTATGAAGTGTTTGAGGAGCTTCTAAAGTTTAAAGAAGAACTAGAAGATGCAATAAATGAGGGTACTCAGCTAGGTCTATCCTACGAAGAAAAAGCATTCTTTGATGTTTTAGGTTCTGACCCCGATATAAAATCATTACTTCAGGATGAAACTTTATTGAATATTGCTAAAGATTTAGCAAAGACAGTAAAGGAACATCGCTCTCATGATTGGGATAAGAAAGAAAGTGCACAAGCGAGAATGAGATTGTACATTAAAAAGGTTCTTCGTAAATGGGATTATCCACCTAATAAAGAACCAAAGGCTGTGGAAGATGTATTAGAACAAGCTAAATTACAGGCTGCTAATATGTAGGTGTAGTAACTGAAAACTAAATAATTTTATGAAAAGAGGGACTGTGGTGTATACACCTAGAAGAATTCACCCTATGTGTCCAAAATGTAGTGAATATAACACGTATGACATAATCCCTGAATTACCTAATGAACCTGAAATACAATTATCTCAAAAAGTATTTGAAAGTAATCATAAGATAACTATTGGTAATGGAAAGTACTATTGCATTTATTGTGATTACTCTTGGAACAAGCATCGAGGTAAGAAAATATATGAACAAATAAAAGTTATTCATGCATATGCTGGTGGTTTTCCAGGACCATATTATGAAGTCAAATTTGATTTAGAATCGTTGGAGATCGAAAGAAATGATTTCAGTTCTATCGATATAAAGACATTTGAAACTCCAATTGAAGAAAGAATTGAATGGTTCCGAGCCGAGCTTCATAAATGTGATTTAGTAAACTGGGCTGATGAATACTTCGCGGAAGCATGTGATGGAACACATTGGGCTGTACGAATTGAATACGAAAACTACTGTGAAATAAAAAGAGGAAGTAACCACTTTCCTCCTAAATGGGGAAAGTTCTGTAGAGCCATTTCAAAAGTAAGTGGTGGAGAATTTTATTAAGAATTACGTTAAATGTTGCTGGGTACTCTTCTGAGTGCCTTTTTTTGTTGAAGACCGGGCCATCAATTGAGGGATTTTAGGAACTTTAGGGATGCACACTTTTTAGGTTGTGCGGGTTATGACTATGAAAAATATCCACCCCTGTCACAGGTATCTATTGTAGATTCAAGGACAGAGGGGTAGTATTTTATCATTTCAATGCAACTTTTAGTGTATAGCTGGGCACCCGATGATGCTGCTGTTTATACCTGAATATCTTCAACTTGTCATTAGCTATTAAGCGTATATAGTTTCGCCCACATACATCAAGACAAGCACCATTAGCCGTAACTCGAAACTCCATCCAAACCGTTTCTGCAAGAAGTCGTTCCCACTCCTCTAAGTCTAACAATCCAGTCTGAAAACAGCAGTAAAGACCTTGCCTAATGATTGCTACGTTGATTTCATGCTTTGGCTCAACTCACCTGACCTCTTTTTTAGCGTGACTTAAGGGTATCCCACGGTTATTCTTTTCAGTAGTTTTCTATGTCGAATCTACTAAAACGACAGCGTTTTGACAGAGGGTGCGGCTCTGACCCTGTTGGGATTTCGTATTGTGTTTTTAATACAACCTTTTGAGAGATAGAATGCAAGTTTTACTATTCGATTTTTAGGATTAAAAGTTATGTGGAATTTTGTGTGTATTTTTACGTTAATGCATAATTTAATTTATAAAGAGTGGGGGCCTTTTAAAAAATGTAGGTTATGGAAAAGGTAACCACTTTAAACTTCTCATTTGAAAAGGATAAGTTGGTTACTTTTTTTGAAAAATCTGATTTAATATAAAGGTTTGTTATTTATTTATGAGGATATTTTATTTATACTATTAATCTTGTTTTATGCAAAAAGCTAAGTGGCTTGAAATATTCAAAAATTAGGCTACTTTGGTATAATAAGGAGAGAGAAAATAAGAGATTAATATACTGGAGGGGAGTCAATGGTTCATCAGATACTTCCACGACCTTCATACTTAGATACATGTATCTTTTTAAAGGTTGTCGGAGACAGAAAGGTTTGGAAATCAAAGGATGGTAAGAGGCTTTATACATGGGATTCATTACATGGGGAGATAGAAGTTTTTGATAGGCATGGGAGACATATGGGGAGTGCACACGCACTTACTGGTGTAATTTTTAAATCTGCTGTGAAAGGTAGGAGGTTAGATGTCTAATATGAAATTCATGGATGCTTGTATGCAAGGAGAAGCTTTATTAGAGGATATTGAAGAGTATGTTGAGGAATGGCATGAAGGTGATTCCGAGGAAGAAATTTATGAGTATTTAGGAATGACATTCGAGGAGTATGCTATATGGGTTGAAAATGATTCAATGTTAAAGACTATTTTCTATGCCCGTAGGATAGGTAAATCAATTAGTGAATTAATCCAAGAAAATAATGGTGAAAAACTTGTTGCAAGGGCAGCATCTCCAGAGGAAGCCGCAGCAGTAAAAGAGTGGCTAAAGAAAACAGGGCGGTTAGATGGTTAGCCAAATACCTGGGGAGAAAAAATTCGCCCAACAAATAGTAAAAAAATACTCTTTATCCCCACCTGTAGATATACGTAAATTAATTAATAATTATGCGACATGTGTTGAAGATTTGTTACCTAATAATGCTGATGCTATTTGCATAATAAATATAGAAAAACCACTAATAATTCTAGACTCTTTAAAATCTGAAAATCGAAAGAGATTTACTTTAGCGCACGAATTAGGCCATATAATAATACCTTGGCACGACGGTATGATCTCCTGTCATACTGATGAGGAAGATGTCGTGGATGGTAATGCCTATCAGACAATGGAGGCTGAAGCTAATAGTTTTGCAGCTGAAATATTAATGCCCTCAGAGTGGTTAAAAGGTGTTATTGATGAACACAAGGAAGAAGGCTTGCAAGAGTTACTTACAGTTATATCTGAAGGTGCGAATGTTTCGGTGAGTGCAGCTTTTTATTCTCTTATCCATTATTTACCTGATGGGTATATTATACTTATGGAAAACTCAGATTGGTATTTTGCTAAATTTCGTCGTTCTAAGTATACAAATATTTTAATTCCTAAACAGTCTGAACAATACGATTTGGACTGGCTAGATAATTGTTCTAATAAAAAGGGCAGTTTTAATTTAGAATCCACAAATATCACATGGTGGAAAACACCAGAAACCTTAACTGAGGATAAGTTAATTAATCTTTTAGAGCAATCTTCTACTCCTCTTAATTTAAATTATATATTTGAAAAAATAATAAATACTTACGGGAATGGTGCTTTAGCTACTTCACTTCAGAGTTTAGTCGAACAATTACCGCATGGATATCTTATCCATTTAAGTGGTGGTGATTATAAAAGGACATTTAGAACTCCAAATACAAGGGTACCTATACCAGATTATCGAAGTGCAGAAGAGGAAATTAATTGGATACAGGAATATTCAAACACAAATGGAACCTTTAATTATTTGGGCTACACTATTAATTGGGGATATTTTGTTATAAGTGCTGTAGCACAGCCGAAGAAGGAAGATAAGAGATTATCACCTGATATTTTAAAGGGAATTATAAATGATTGTTATCAAAGTGAGGCTGATAGGAAGAAGTATACACAAAGTATTAATGGTGTTATAGGTTTCCTGAATAACGTGGCATCTCGAGAATTTGATGAGTTTTATAGAATTTTTAAAGAAAGATTTATTGGTGTTGAAAAATATAGAAAAATTTCACAACATCGGGATTTTGATATTTTTGTAAGAAAAAAAATTAAAGAAATACTAAGTAGAAAAAAGTAATGTTTTCGTAAACAAAACTCACCAGCACCCATGTGTTGCCACATACACTCTGGACATGTGGTGTGTGTGAACTAAAGGAAGCAGGTGAACCTTTCACTTGATATTTGAATTCAATTTATTTCCCGAAATTTTTACAAATTGGCAACCTAAAATACTATAGACTCAATATCTATTAACCTGTTTCGAACCCGACCACCGTTATCGAACCAAAAATGTTTAAATATGAAACCTCACAATCGTAGAACTTTGTGAGGTTTTTCAATTATATAGATTGAATACTCTACAATTCAGTTAAATAATAATATATTACCTTTACGAACATACTTTCTCTCAAGTTTTTTTGTTATACTTTGTACTAATAAGTCTAATTCATAACCCGTCAGGTGATATTATGCAACCAAAAATAAAACTCTCAGTCCGAACTTTAGTAGAATACGCATACCGCAGCGGAAGTATCGATAACAAATTCCGAACCGCCACAACCATGACCGAAGGAACAAAAGCACATAAGACCATCCAAAGTAAGTATGAAGAAACCGACCAAAAGGAAGTGTTTCTCAAGACAGAAATGGAATATGCGAATATGCTTTTCATCATCGAGGGTAGATGTGATGGCTTAATTTTTCGTGGTGATGAGATCAAGATTGATGAAATTAAGTCTACTTCATATGATTTGAGTAGCATTTACGAGAATTCAATACCAGTTCACTTTGCACAAGCGAAGGTTTATGCGTATATCTATGCAAAAGACAATGCACTTACAGAAATGAGTGTTCAACTAACGTATATCCAAGTCCAAACAGAAGAACAAAAGAGATTTAAAAAGCGTTTTACATTTCAAGAACTTGAACAGTTTGTTTTTGAAATGTTGGAGAGTTATTCACCTTATGCAGCACTTATGTACGAACACAGAGAACGTCGAGATCAAAGTATAAAAGTATTACAGTTTCCTTTTCAAACGTATCGAGAAGGCCAGCGCACGTTAGCAGGAGCTGTCTATAAAACTATTTCAGAGGAGAAAAATATTTTCGCTAATGCACCTACTGGTATTGGAAAAACCATTTCTACCATTTTCCCAACTGTTAAGGCAATGGGTGAGGGAAAACTTGAGAGAATGTTTTACTTAACGGCCAAAACCATTACAAGGCAAAATGCTGAAGATGCCTTTTCACTTATGAAGAACAATGGCCTTTGTATGAGTGCAGTAACCATTACAGCAAAGGATAAGGTCTGCTTTAAAGAAGAGACACTATGTCAAAAGGAATATTGTGAGTTTGCCAACGGCTATTATGATCGGTTAAATATAGCTGTCTTAGATATATTTTCTCAAGAATCCTATATTAACCGGGATACGATCGAGAAATATGCAAGAAAACATACACTTTGTCCCTTTGAATTCTCGTTGGACTTAGCATTTGTAGTAGATGCGATTATTTGTGATTACAATTATATTTTTGATCCGAGAGTATCACTTAAGCGATTTTTTGATGAACATAAAAAACATACCACGTTATTAATTGATGAAGCTCATAACCTAGTCGACCGGTCACGGGAGATGTTTTCAGCTCAACTGGAAAAGACAAGCTTTCTTACATTAAAACGTGAATACAAAGGTACCCAGTTATATGATTCTGTTAATGTACTAAATAAGTATTTTATAGAGATCAAGAAAAAGTGCTCTGACAAAGGACATCTTGTATTGAAGGAATTACAACAGGATTTTGTAGAACTTCTTGAAGAATTTACCCATGTAGCTGAGGTTGAACTTTTGCATCCCACAAAGACAGATGACCAGCAGCTGTTATTGGATACGTATTTTGCTGCAACCGGTTTTGTTCGAATCGCAAAGCTGTTTGACGAGCGGTATGTCACCTATGTGGAGGTTGAAAAAAATGAGGTGTTTATCAAACTGTTTTGTTTGGATCCTTCTCATCTCATACAGCAGATTACGAAAAGGTTTCGGTCAACTGTCTATTTTTCTGCGACACTATTACCGCTTCAATATTTCATGGATATGCTGGGTGGTACATCTGAGGACTATACGCTATCGATACCGTCACCCTTTGCAAAAGAACAAACGGAAGTTTTCATTCAGCCATTATCAACTCGATACCATGACAGAGACCATACGAAAAAACATATTATCAAAATGCTTTCAAATGTAGTGAATGAGCGAAAAGGGAATTATCTCATTTTCTTTCCTTCTTATGCTTATATGAAAAGTGTATATGAAGACTTTATAGTAAACCATCCCGACATTCGAACCATCATCCAAACGAACAGTATGGCAGAGGAAGAGCGGGAGCAATTTTTAGCAGCGTTTCAAGAGGGAAGTACCGATACATTACTTGGCTTTGGGGTATTAGGTGGTGTATTTTCAGAAGGTGTGGACCTTAAAGGGGACAGGCTGAATGGTGTGATTGTTGTTGGAGTTGGCTTGCCACAGCTTTGCCTAGAGCGTAATATTATGAAGGACTATTTTCAAACAACCGGAAAGAACGGGTATGATTACGCCTATACCTACCCAGGGATGAATAAGGTATTGCAGGCAGGTGGGCGGTTAATTCGGTCTGAGACAGATACCGGAGTGGTTGTTTTAGTGGATGACCGTTTTCTGAGTCAGAAATACCAAGGGCTTTTACCAGTTGAGTGGAGAGATTTTACGGTGATTTAATTGTATAAATGAAGTAGATCAATTTAGAGGAGTTAATGATTAGCTATCGAACTATATAGTAATAGAAAAGGGTGAAATATAGTAAGAAGAAAGGATCAAATGAAATGAAAGTTGCGGTTTATGGTGCTGGTGCGATGGGGACGGTGTTAGGGGCATTTCTTGCAAAAGTAGGAGAACAGATTGATCTTATTTCTAGGAACAAAACACATATCAAAGCTTTACAAACTGATGGTGCAAGGATAACTGGTAGTGTTGATTTCACGCAAAAAGTGAATGCTTTACTCCCAAGTGAAATGGAAAAACAATATGACATTATTTTTCTCATGACAAAGCAGTTAGACAATAAACAAGTCGTAGAAAGCCTTGTACCTTTCTTAGAAGAGGACGGTGTAATTTGTACGATGCAAAATGGAATTCCGGAACTATCAGTTTCAGAAGTCATTGGTGAAGAACGGACGTATGGTTGCACAATGGCTTGGGGAGCGTCTGTGGTTGGTGACGGTGTAGTCAAACTGACTTCGGCAAATACACCTGAGACGCTAAGTTTTGGTTTAGGATCTTTCCATAACAAGACAACTCCTCATCTGAATGAGATAAAAAGGTTATTATCCATTATGGGGAGTGTAACTGTCGAAGAAAATTTCATGGGTACAAGATGGGCTAAATTACTGATTAACAGTGGTTTTAATGGACTATCAGCCATATTTGGCGCAACTCTTGGTGAAATCGTAGAGAATAAGGTTTCTAGACGAATTTTTCAAAAATTGCTGAAGGAATGTATTGATGTAGCTAAGAAAAATGACATTAAAATTGAAAATGTCCAAGGGTTTGATATTGTTAAGCTATTAGATTATCAAACTAAAATCAAAGAGACGTTTAGTTACGTACTCATCCCTATCATGGTACGTAAACATAAGGCTTCAAAGTCGAGCACGTGTCAGGATATTGAAAAAGGGAAGAAAACGGAGATTGAAGCGATTAATGGAGTTATTGCGTTTTATGGGAATAAGGTATGGGTAGATACACCGTTTAATGATCGGGTAATTTCTTTAGTGAAAGATTTAGAGGAACAGAAAATTAAGCAGGGTATGGAGAATTTGAAGCTTTTTGAGGACTTATTACAATAGTTATATTAAAGGTGACTTGCTCTTCTCTTTTTGAGAAGGGTTTTTTATATTTTCATAATGACTTATTTGTTCACTGATTAATTTTAAACCTTAAATATAATAAACTCACAAAGTGGAGGAAATTAACAAAAAATGTCGAATTACAATAATTGTAAAGAGGTAGGTCATAAGCCCTTAGTTCGTACCCAGTAAATAACAAAGATATTATACCTTATATAAATATAGAAACTAGTCTTAAACGCAAGATTAAGAGGGGGATTTGGTTGTGTATTTTCTAGATCTAGAGATGCCATGTAGAAAAGGTTTTGTAAACGAGCATGCCATTATCCAAATTGGAATGGTCAGTTCCGGGAATACATTAAAGTACATAAGCAATGTGAATCCTGGAAAGAAACACATGAAGATATCTGCGTATTGTACAGAATTAACAGGCATCCAAAAGGCGGATTTAGAAGTATCCCCAGATTTTCCTACAATTTTTCTAGAACTAAAAAGATATTTTAATAACAAACAACAAGAAATTTATGTCTGGGGTGATGCTGATTCTAGAGTATTAGAAAATGTTTGTAATAGGTATGGTCTTCCACTAATTAAGGTTGTAAATTACCAACAAGTACTTATGAACAAATTTAAATTAAAATTTAATCCATCACTTAGCAATGTGTGTAAAATACTAAATATAAAAACAGAGTTAGAGCATCACAACGCTTTAACAGACGCAAAATTACTAAGAGCCGTATACAAGAAAATTGGCAAAAATCCAGAAGAAGCTAAATATTTGTTTAGAGCCGCTGAGTATCAAAAGAGAATACAAGAGATCAACAAAATGTATCGAGATATTGTTACATTAGAAGGGGAATATAAAAAAGAATTACCGAAGGTGCAAGAAGTAGTAGTCAATTAATAAAATAAATTACTAATTTAATAGGGAATGATTTCAGTCAATGAAATGTACCATCCTTAACATAGTTTTTACCAAAGAATGACCGGTTGTTCACCAATTCAAACATTCAGGTGATAAAAGATTGATAACATAGTTTTGATAAACAAAAATATTATAGTTGTAATCCATATTTGATTGATTTTCAATAAGAATAGTCTTTCAGAAACGGGCCAGATTGTGGAGTAACTTTGTATTGCGTAGTAGACTCATACTAAGCATCAATTTGGTTAATTGGTAACTATTCTTAATTATGATAAATGTTGAAAAAAATCTTTAATAAAAACGTCGTATAATAAAAATATTAATCAACAATTCAACATCTATGGTCTATATATAAAAGGTTAATATTGGCTATATCACAAAAAAATGCCGTAACCTAGGAGGTACTAGCCGCATATGGAAGTGAAGAAGGAAAGGGCTGTAAATAACCAGAAACAGTTATCCCAAAGATATTTGTTTCTTATTACAATTATTTCATCAATGCTAATATCAGGTTTAATCGGATATACAGCTAGTCAAATAGCTGTTAACAATAGTGTAGGTGACCCAAAAGAGATTAATACTAAAACAGAAATTAATACTAAAACAGAGATTAATAGTACAACAGAATATACTGCTATGAAAAAACAAATAAATGAGGCTAGAAATAATTCGTTAAAAGTAATTGATACAGAACTACCAAAAATAATTAGCGATCTAGAAAAATCTAGTCAGGATATAAATTTATTAGTTGAAAATGTTGAGTGGCTAAAGGATAATTTAGCTCTTATAAGGAATTCTATCGACAAGATTGACACAGCATTTACCGTCGTTAAAGGAGTCAACACTCTTGTTGATAATCTCCCTATTGTAGGTAACATAGGTGAAAATTTAAGTATTAAAATAAGTACTAATTTAGCTATAACAAAGATTCAACTTGGTGAAATTAATAGTATATTACTTGATTTGGAAAACTTAACAGTATTAAAAAAAGAAATGAATGATTCTCATAAAAAGTTAAATATTTTATTTGAAAAATATCAAAAAGAAAAAAACGTTGAACAGCTATTTCAAATTGAACAAGAGCTTAACTCTAACTTGATTTTTCAGATTGATGAGTTAAGTAAATCTTCTATAGAGGCTCGTAAAGTCTTTGAACTAGCTTCAAGTGTTTTAATTACAGTTGATAAAACTGTATCACTTTTTAATTCACTACAGGAAATGGGGAAAAATACGCTAGATGCAATTCAGTTTTGGAAAGAAAATGAAATTCAAGCAGATACAAACAAAAGTTTAGAAAAAGATTTAGTTGCTTCCATGGAAAAGATTCAAGAGTTACCTAATGAACTGGCTACACGATCGAAGAGTAGCATTTTGTCAATAAACACTGTTCAAAGAGAGCTACAGACTATAAAGATAGCACAAATGATCATTACTGATTGAAGGGGTAAACCCCTTTTTTCGCATATAGACAATTTATGGTTAACCATATTACATGTAAGGTAATAGAAGTTTCAAGCATCGCGTGTTACTCCATAAAGTAATTGATTGTTGCACAATACAAATATACTATTCAATAAAAAGGATATTCAACAATCGGGCGCGATTGTGGATAACCATTAGTCTAATTACTCGGTAAAAATTTTAGAGGAATTAGACATTTTTATCAGTTAAAATCCCTTGGCATTGTAATAGAATTATCTAATGTCCTTAATCAGGGAACGGCGCTATTACTATATCTCTAGCTTAGACACCGTTCCTTTTTATTTTACTTCGCTACAGAGATACCATTCACATTCATCGCTTTTCTCTTCTTCAAATTCCTACGTATCACAAGATAAACCACAAAGTAGAAAGCAATACCAATCAACCCTACATCACCTGTTACATAACTAACAACCGGATCAGCATTAGTCGTAAGCATAGAACCGTAACCCCATGCCATATTATGAGCACAGTGTGCAATAATCGCTGGCCAAATACTTCCACTCACAATTCGTAAATACCCAATGAAATAACCAGCCATCATTACACTGATCATAAATAACGGGACGAAGATGAAAAAGTTTGTGTCCGAATGGTATTGGCCGCTAAACATGATCGGTGCGATATGAAATAGACCCCAAATGAATGAACTGATAAATAATGCTTTTTCAATTCCTATTGCTTGTAAGCGAGGGAGTAGATAGCCTCTCCAACCGATTTCTTCTCCAAGCATCTTTGTTAATGAATTAAGGATAATGGTGATTACAGCACCAAAAATAAGTATAAATACATTTAATTTCATTTCTTCAGGGACCGTAAAATCTCCTAATCCAGTGTTCCAAACAATGATATAGCCAATCAGAGTAGGGATGATTGGTACAATAAAGCCAATCAAAAATACTTTCATAGGAAAACGGTGGAATCCAAGTGATAACCAGCTTTGTTTGTTACGTATTTCTCCTGTTACAAGCATTGTTACTAAGACAACGAGGAGAGGGACAAACATTAAGATACCGATATCTACGTTTTCTGGTAATAAAAAAGTAAGAGAAGTACTTAAGACAAGCGTTATACAACTAAATAGAATTCCTTTTTGTAAATCAGATAATTTCTTTAACATGTTCAATACGACCTTTCACGTGTGTTTTTTGTATAAATGGTTGAATACTCGCAATGCTGAAAAGGACAAATAACAGAATGAGCAAATTCACAATGGTTACCCAAACCGGAGCTGCTACTAGTAATAGCTTAGTAGATGAAAAGAGCTCATGAAAGAAACCAGGTAAGAATGGTACAGCAATAAACAACAGACCGACAAGTTGCAAAGGAATCGTTTGGAAGACGATGCGGAACCATTTTGCCCGTTGAATGGTTATTGTTCCTTGCATGAAACCTCTGATCCATTTTAATAGAGTGTATACGATAAAGATGAATGAAAGAGCAAGGGCAGCAAGAATGCCATATCCAATATACGAATGCTGCAGGTTCTCACTAAAGTCATTTAGTAGTGCTGGAATCATCGGAATTAATCCGCTATCTGTATTGCTTAAAGCGATAATCACTAACTCTTTCTCTGTATCTCGATATATATTGGAACTAAATCCTGTGATAAAACCAGGGTGGTACATGATCGTGTTTTTCTTAACGATATACTGACCATATCCATAGGCTTGATTCGGTAGTAATGACTCTGATGTATAAGGTGTGAACATCATTTCTTTACTTTTAGAACTTAGAACCTGTTCGCCGTATAATGCTTGATCCCATTTATATAAATCTAACGCAGTTGCTGAGAACGCTCCGCCGCCAAAGGATAAAGTCGGATGTACATAGGGAACCACTTCAAACTCTTCATTCATGTATCCAACTGCCATTTGTGATTGTCTGTTCGGGTCATATCCGAAAGCAGCAGTATTCATACCCGCAGGTTCAAAAATATGCTGTTGAACATACTCTTCAAAGCTTTGGTCACTTACTTTTTCAATAATGCCGCCAAGCATAAAATAATCCGTATTGTTGTATTCGAACTTTTCACCAGGTTCACTTTTTGGTGCGAGTTTACTTGTTTCGGTGATTACTTGGTCAACTGTGTATTCTTTACTCACCAGTTCATCCTTTTCGTAGATGTCTAGATATTCTGGAAGTCCAGCTGTATGCGTAAGTAATTGGTGAATCGTGATATTTTCTCCGTTTGGATAGTTTGGATAGTACTTATCAATTGTGTCTTCTACGTTTAGTTTGCCTTGCTCCTGAAGCTGTAGGATCGCTGCAGCGGTAAATTGTTTCGTAATAGATCCAGTTAGATATGCTGTTTCACTTGAGTTTTTTATATTGTTTTGTTGGTCTTGATAGCCATAACTTTTTTCAAACACAATCTCGCCTTGATAACCAACTAGAACGGAACCACTAAAGTTTTGCTTTACCAAATAATCATCCAATTCCTCGAGGTTACTCTTCATATTTGAAAAAGGCTTGAATTGATAAAACGTAGTGGCCACTATACTCACAAGTAATAAAAAGATCAGGTAATACAAAAGAACATTTTTTCGTTTCATAATGTTTCACTCTCCGCTTTTCTTTAACATGTTTTCATCATAAGGAAAATAAGTCATATGCGGGTAGTGACGATAATCATATAAAAGTCACAAAAGAAGTAACGAATAGGTGATGACTATTTTGGTTTTTGTATGCGGTCGATAGCGAGGTTATAGAAAGAGGTGTAAGAAAATCAAAAATACCACCTCATTCGAGATGGTATTTGGGTTATCTATATTAAAATGTTGTAGAACACTACGCCATTATTTTTTTCAAAGTTAGTATTACTTAGTATTTAAACACATGGTTTCCGATTACAACCGCCGTCGCTCGTGAATCTAGCCATCGACTCGTCGCGATGTCAGGGTTGTAGAAGAACAATGCGTCTTTTGCAATATGTCTCATATCTGTCATAGCAGCGTATGCCGCTCGAATGGATTCTTTATCGGCCGGTTTATTGATAGAACCGTTTGAAACAGGGGAAAACTGACCGCGTTGATAAATAACGCCTCTAATTGTATCAGGGAATTTCGGACTTTCTACTCTATTTAAAACTACTGCTGCAACAGCAACTTTACCTTCAAATGATTCTCCTAATGCTTCAGCTCGTACAATTCGTGCTAATAGGTCAATCTCAGCTTCTGTATATTTTACATTCGTAGAAACGCTTGCTACTTTTGTTTCTTCTTTTGGTGCACTTTCAGTAGTTGCTACTTTCACTTCTTCTTTCATATCTTCTATATAATGAACTCCTTTTGAAAGCTCAGGAGAGTTAGTATCAAAGTCAGTATTGATATGTTGACCAGGGAAAATTAGATCTAAATCTTCAACTTGTGGGTTTGCCTTTGCTAATTCTTCTAATGTTACGCCAACCTCACGTGCGATATCTGACATTGTATCGCCATCTTGAACGGTATATGCAAATGCCTCATCTGCAAAGAAAAGAGATGCAAGTAATGCTAGTCCAAATATAAATTTTTTCATAATTTTAGTCCTCCTAGTTAATTTAGTTACTGGGAAACTCTTTGTTAAACTATATGTATGTAAATAGATTGATAGTATTACAGCTTGTTTACAATGACGTTACATAGGGGACATACTTGAGGAAATGATTACCAATAGAGTAATTGCTAGTATAAAAAATCTCCTCAGACATATATCCGAGGAGATTTTACTAATCAAATGCGCCTTGGCGTATTTGCGCCTGATTTTTTTCGAGCTTGCTTGAAAAATTTCCTTTTAAAAATCGAGGCATCCGCCGGAGGCTTTAACTTTATTCAGCCGGAGTTTAAACCCCGGCTGTATTGTATACTCTTTTTGCATTCATCCCCCACTTATAGAAGTAGGGGACTTCTGCTGAATAAAGTTAAACTTCTGTATTTAGTAATTCAAATAGGTATGCATCTACCTGATTGAAATACTCCGGACCATCAGCTCCAAACAAGCCGAAATGCCCGCAGATACTCTTAATTACTTTTAATTCACTATTAGGAATTAGCTTTTGCTCAGCTTCACAGTCTCTAGGAGGGAAGAACATGTCTTCGTCGATCGGCATGACAAATGTTTTCGCTTTAATACGACCTAGTGCTTCCTCCAGGTTTCCATTTGTTAACCGGCTAACATCTCCACGCTGCCATTTCCATGCCATTGTTAACAAGGCATTTGGGTCCATTGCTTCAAAAAGCGGTTGTAGGAAAGCATTAACGAATTCATCTACTGAGTTTACACCGAATTGTTGCCATTTTTCCTGCTTGTAAAATTCAGTGCTTAGCCCCATTACAGCCCATATTTTCGCATGGCGCTTTAAACCATCGGCAACATCTGTGCAAGATTGGTAGTTTCCATTATTCCAACCTGGATCTGAAGTGATTGCTTCCATTAATGTATCTGTAAAAATAAAATCATGTACTGTATTTTTAGCAGTACCTGCAATTGGTGCAGCACGTTTCACCATATCAGGGTATCGAACGGCCCACTCATACGTTTGCTGAGCTCCCATTGAACCGCCGACAACTAGAGCGATTTCTTCGATTCCGTATTTTTCTGTTAGGAACTGATGCTGTGCACGAACATCGTCTCCAATACGCACATTAGGGAAGTTTCCCATCGCAATTGGTTCAGGGCTATTATGAGGGGAACTTGATAAGCCATTCCCAATCTGATTAATGATCACGATAAAATACTTGCTAGGATCGAGTGCTCGTCCTTCACCAATATAAGGTTCATAGGCTTTGTTTGTTCCTGAAAACCATGTTGGAATAACAATTACATTATTTTTTTCTTCGTTCAATTCTCCGAAAGTAGCATAAGCAAGCTGTAAGTTAGGAATTACTCCACCTTCTTCAAGTAAAAAATCACCTACGTTATAAAGCTCGTAGGGACCATGGAATTCCTGGGTATAGTAATTATTTTCAATCATCCTTTTTACCACCTTTCATAGTTTATTACTACAATATATAGAAGAGAGTAGTAAGTAAGAACTAAAAGGTGGACAAACTTTCTTCGTATTAACGGAAACTACCAACGATTTGCAACACCGATTGGGGAAAACATTATGGTAGAATAATAGAATTGAATGAAAACGAAGAGGAGAACGTAGTATGAAATCTTCAACTTATTTTTACGAATTTCTAGAGCCAGTATCTAAGGAATTAGCATTCCTTGCAAGAGAACTGGAGAACAGTATTTTTACAAGTCCACGAACAATGTTGACACATGCCCGCGTGTTTATCGAAAATATCCTGCAGCAAGTTATGGAGTACGAAAGTATCAAGGAAGAGCCACGCATTACGCTAAAGGGGCGCTTATCCATATTGGATGAACAAGGTGTTCTCACCTCTGATGTGCGCGATGCTCTTCATGAAATCCGACAAATCGGCAACCAGGCTGCACATGATAAAAGAAGGTTCCGTTATTCAGAAGCATTGCTGTCATGGGAAGCTATCTACAAGATTGTGAGATGGTATGTGGAGGTATATGCGCCATTATCCATCACAGTGCCTGAATACCAGGACCCAACAACACCAAAGGAGCAAACCTACGACATCTCTGAATTAGAAGTCCGCATGAAAACACTTGAAGAGTTGTTGCTAGCTTCGATGAAGAAGGAACAGCCAACTGAAGAAGCGGAGCTGGAGGTTGCAGTTACTGTTGCGAATGATCCTGTATCTCTAGAACCTGGTTATACAACTATTCGAACGATCGAATATAAAGGTGAGAAACTGGAAGTTCCATATTTTCTGAGGGATGCATTCCTTTTACCACAACGATTTGACAAGTCAGAGACATTTCTAATCCGTTTAGGTGCAGAGCAACAAGCACGGATTATGAGTGAATTACCGAGTAATCTTGAAAACTTGCATAAGCATGTGAAGAGATTCAACGAAAACAATGATAAGCAGCTATTTGAAGAGTTGAGAGTGTTTATTGAAGAAGAAAAGATTCGTAGGAAAATTACTCTGGAGCGCCAAGGGGAAGTCTTTTTATTCTATAAAACAGATTATATTATCCTAACAGAAGACCTGAAGAAGATACCACTTACGAAAAATGAATTCAAAGGTGTACCGAGTTTGATTCAACAGTTGAATGATGATGGCATTCTTACGGTTGGCGAGCTTCCGAAGGAACTAGTGATTTTAGGGAAGTATAAGAATGTTGGAGTTGTGAACGTTGGGAGATTGTTTGAGCAGTTGTTGGGGAAGTAAAATTATTTGACTAGCTTATTCCACTTTATGGTAGAATAATAGGAAAATAGTAGTAAGTGGGGGAGCAAGGATGAAATTTCTTAAAAGATTAGTTAGTAAATTTTTAAATAAACCCGTAGACATAGAAGATATAGTTACAGTAAGACCTAAAGTAGTTTTAGATCGTACAGTTCGAGCAAGAACTGAGGCTGAAAAGGAATTAGAAGAAAGAGTGTGGAAGTTACAATTAGAGCATAGATCTAAGGTGCTGAAAGAAAGATTCGCTGCTCAGCGTGAATGGATGGCGAAGTACGAGGAAGATGAGAGAAGAAGACAGGAAGCTGTGCAATAATAATAGGTAATTTAAAGAGGTTAGATTGCTGAAGGGCAATTTAGCCTTTTTTGTTTGAGTAGTCTGAATGAGGGACAAACTTCAGAGGCAATTGAAACAGTTGGTCGTTCATAAGAGGGATGAGTGCCCTCACGACGAAATAATGTAGCACGAGGTCATTCATAACACCAATGAGCTCCCTCTCAACGAAATATCCACAGCTCGAGGTCGTTCATAAGTCAAAATGCAACCATTCTAAACTAGCAAACTACAATATTTCCCTCCAGAACCTTCCAAATTTCATATATAATAAAACTAATTAGAAATTTCGCTCTTTAAAAAGGGGATGTAATGATGAAGGTGAGCTTATTTGCGACATGCCTTGTAGATATGTTTCAAACAAACGTCGGTAAGGCTACAGTTGAGTTACTGGAAAGACTTGGTTGTGAGGTCGACTTTCCTGACTCGCAGGTTTGTTGTGGCCAGCCAGCTTATAATAGTGGCTACACGAAGGAATCCAAAGAGGCGATGAAGAGAATGATAGCCACATTTGAAGACTCGGAATATGTGGTTTCACCGTCAGGTTCATGTGCGTATATGTTTCATGAATATCCTCATGTCTTTAAAGGAGATCCAGTTTGGGAACCGAAAGCCGAACGGTTAGCCGAGAAAACATATGAATTAACACAATTTATAGTAGATGTCTTAAAGATAGAAGACGTGGGGGCCACTTTTAAAGGAAACGTAACTTTTCACACCTCTTGCCACATGACTAGATTTCTAGGTGTAAAAGAGGCACCAATTACTCTTTTGAAAAATGTGAGAGGCCTGCAATTCACAGAGTTACCCGGAAAAGAACAGTGCTGCGGGTTTGGTGGTACCTTTTCCGTGAAAATGAGTCAAATCTCCGAACAGATGGTAGATGAAAAGGTGTGCCATGTAGAAGAAACCAATGCTGATTTTCTCATTGGGGCTGATGCCGGTTGTTTGATGAATATAGGTGGTCGGATTCAACGAAAAGACAAACCGATTCAAGTGTTACATATAGCGGAAGTGTTAAATAGTCGAGTTACAGCCGATTAAACTCTCTTTTGATTGGAGGAATACACGTATGGCGATGAAAGTAGGCAATGAGCCTTTTAAGGAACGCGTAGATAAAGGGATCAAAAACGACTTTATGCGTGGAGCAGTTTCGGGTGCACAGGATGGAATGAGTGTAAAGAGGCAAACGGCGGTTGAGGAATTTGGGAACTGGGAAGACTGGCGTTCGCACGGAGAAGCAATTCGTCAGCATGTATTGGAGAACCTGGACTATTATTTGGAGCAGTTAAGTGAAAATGTAGCCATGCGTGGTGGGAATGTATTTTTTGCCCAGACGAAGGAAGAAGCGAATGATTATATCCGCGAAATCGTTCAAAAAAAGAACGCCAAAAAAGTTGTTAAATCTAAATCTATGGTAACAGAAGAAATCAGTTTAAACGCGACATTAGAAGAGGAAGGCTGTAAGGTAATTGAAACTGACCTCGGAGAGTATATCCTCCAAGTGGATGACCATGATCCGCCGTCACATATTGTAGTACCGGCCTTACATAAAAACAAAGAACAAATTCGCGATGTGTTTAAAGAGAAACTAGATTACCAGAAAACATCGAAGCCTGAAGAGTTGGCGTGGCATGCTCGTGAAATGTTGCGACAGGAGTACTTAACGGCTGATATCGGGATTACTGGATGTAATTTTGCCGTAGCAGAAACGGGATCGTTTTGCTTGGTTACTAACGAAGGAAATGCAGATCTAGTCACATCCCTTCCTAAAACACAAATTACTGTAATGGGGATGGAGCGGATTGTACCTACCTTTGAAGAAATGGAAGTACTCGTTTCCTTGTTAACGAGAAGTGCAGTCGGTCAAAAATTAACGAGTTATATTACCGTACTAACTGGACCTAAGGAAGAATTAGATGTAGATGGGCCTGAAGAATTCCACTTAGTGATAGTAGATAATGGACGTTCGAATATCCTTGGTGGGGAGTTCAAGTCTGTTTTACAATGTATTCGTTGTGCAGCATGTGTCAATGTCTGTCCGGTGTATCGCCATGTTGGAGGGCATTCCTACGGTTCGATTTATTCAGGACCGATTGGTGCTGTGTTATCTCCATTACTCGGTGGCTATGAGGAGTACAAAGAACTTCCCTATGCATCAACACTCTGTGGTGCATGTACAGAGGTTTGCCCTGTAAAAATACCCTTGCATAATCTACTTCATAAACACAGAGAAGTAATTGTTGAGAAGGAAGGAAAAGCGCCAATCTCAGAGAAGCTCGCAATGAAAGCTTTTGGGGTAGGTGCTGCTTCACCTTTCCTATATAATATTGGATCAAAAATGGCTCCAAAAGCTTTGAATCCATTTACAGTAGATGAAATGATTTCAAAGGGACCAGGTCCATTAAAAGAATGGACTGGTATACGTGAGTTTCCTGCACCAACTAAAGTGAGATTTAGAGACTGGTTTAAAAATCGTGAAAAAGGGGGCGAGTGATTGTGGTTGGACAAATTCATAATCGAGAAGTATTTTTAAACAAAATTTCCAATCAACTCGGCCGTCCTAGAAAAACTTCCCCGCTTGAAAGACCAAATTGGAAGTATCGTCCTCAAGATGAAGTACTAATAGACGCAACACAGGATGACCTACTTGAAGTATTAAAAGAGCAATGTACGAAAATCCACACGTCTCTTTTTACTATAGAACTAACTAATCTTACAGCAACCCTGCAACAAGTAGTAACAGAGCATGGTGGTGGCCCAATTATCTCATGGAAGGATAATAGATTCGCAGAATGGGGACTCGATCCACTACTTCAAACTGAATGGCCATCTCAGAATATTGAAGTTACCGAATGGGATTATACAAAGGGTAGAGACAATATTAAAAGAGCTGAAAATGCGAATGTGGGAATTGCAATAAGTGAGATTACCTTAGCTGAATCTGGAACTGTTGTTCTGTTTAGTGATAAAGATAAAGGGAGAACGGTTAGCTTTTTACCGGCAACTTATATTGCCTTAATTCCGAAAAGTTCACTTGTTCCAAGAATGACCCAGGCAGCTCAGAAAATGCGGGAATTCAATCAAAAGACCGGAAGAGTATCTTCTTGTATAAATTTTATTACGGGACCAAGCAATTCAGCAGATATTGAACTTAATTTAGTCGTTGGAGTACATGGACCAGTGAAGGCAACTTATATTGTGATTAATGATTTATAGTAGGATTTGTTCCAGTAAAACGTTATTGTAAAAAATCATTTAGAGTAGAGGTTATAATTATGGCTGTTTATGAGTTTATCGCTTGCGACCAAAAGCTGACATCCTTTGAAGATGCATTAGCAGATGAAGAGGTAAAGTCTTATAATGAACTGCTCAGCATGGGTTATACAGAGGAACAAATCCATATTCGTGGTATTGATTTAACGAATATTGACCGCGATAAGAAGGTTTTCTTAATCCAAATCCCAGAAGAACTACAAAATAGTCCGTTGGTAATCGAGGAGGACTTCCATCATTCGTATGCTCGATATTTAACGGACAAGAAGTTTATTTATAAAGTAGCGGGTGCAGATAAAGTAGTTTCTCATCTTGCTGGATATATTGGGAAATATTCAAATACTTGGACAGAACTTGAACTATGGCGGGTCTTAGAAGATGACTATAGTGTTGATAGTTCAGAAATTCCTCAAAGTGTAATTAATTTGCGAAATCTGTCGTTGGAAAATTTAGAGGAATTCTATGAAGGCTCAGTACCTAGAATTTTGATATTATTTCATAAGTAAGGGTGAATCTTATATATGCTATTTAACAAACGTATGATTTTCTTCATTATCACAACATTAGTTGAATGAATCGTTATTGACTATCCTTTTTGTGGCATAGAAACGCCTACCTAATTTTCAATCGAACAGCTTTATTGGTATTAAAAGAGGCGATTGATGTAGCCTTAAAGCATGAAGAAGCAAGAATAGGTCTAATGCCTTTAGATGGCGAGGGATATGATCTATTCATTAAAAGTGTTTAAGATAACTTTGAATGGAAAGAGTTAGAAATGCCTTATCATGATAGAGAATGTTATGTGCCTGATGAAACGGTTCTTGCTCCAAATAGGACTTTTGATAAGTATAAATTTTAGAGGGAAGAATCCAATCTGCTAGCTTCTTTTTATATGACTCACGGGTGCGATATCCAAAAAGGATTATCGCATTTTTATATTGATATTTAAAACGATGCAAAATAGTTTAAAAAAGGATTTGGCCATAGTTTAATAGAATATTAAACTCGAAGGGAGAGAAAAGGTTGAAAAGAAATATAACTATTACTGTAATAAGTCTAATTGTCATCGTTTCTGGATGTATATTTATCTTGGATAGAATGAAATACACTTATTATAATGAAGCCGTATCGGAAATGCTAAGTGAAGGCGAAAAAGTTAATAAAATTGAAATCCTTTGGACAAAAAGGGACGATAAAAAAGGTTATGTACAGAAAACAGTTTCTATCACTGATGAAAATACGATAAAAAGAATCATAGAAGAGCCTTCAAACATGAAATTAAAGAAACACGATATAACCCCGGGCGTAGAATACTGGCTTACTCTTTATACTGATTCAAAAGTAGATGGTATTGTTTTTGGTGATGGTGAAGTACAAATAGGAGATGGATCTTTTAAAATCGTAGATGATAACATACTAGAAAAAGTAATTAAGGATGAAGACTTAGAGTGGGAAATAAAAAAATAAAACTTTTCTTTTATTTAACAATAAAGACGTAAGAAGGATTAATGCCCTTTCTGTTAAATTTATTAAACTACCGATGCGGGATAGAAGTATTATAAGTATCTCTGTACCAAAATTATAGGATTACAATGATGGTATGAATAAACAATTAACAGGTCACTACAATTAGGAGGACTATAATGAACAAATTTAGTTTATTTGGCAAATTTACGGTACAAGAAGGCGAACGTGACACAATGGTAGATATTTTGTTGGAAGCGGCAGAATCAATGAAGAATCTGGATGAATGCGAGGTATATCTCGTTAATACAACTGAAAGTGAACCAAATTGTGTATATGTTTATGAAGTGTGGAGTAATGAAAATGCCCACCAAGCTTCTCTATCTCTTGAATCTACGCAAACGTTAATAAGCCGTGCAAAACCAATCATTACTGGAATGGAGAGAATCAACACCTTACTAACAAGAGGTGGGAAGGGAATATCATCGGATTCTTATTAGGATAAAGGGTGCGTTGGTCCAGGAAGGATTAACGCATTTATTATTGAAATTAACTATTGTACGAAGAAGCAATTAAATTATTTGGAGGTATAGTCATGTGGTTATTATTAGGGGTTATTGCAATAGTAGCAACTTTTATAAATCTTTATATGTATACAGCAGGTAAGGATTATAAGCTTGCAATGGCGATAGGGCTATCATTTACAGCCTTAACACTTTGTGCAGAATACAGTCTTGTATCGGTGTGGGTAGAAGTGGAAGATTGGGCAGCTATAATGGATGTAGTGCCTGGAATGGAAAGGGCATTATGGTTTTTGACAATTGTTTCTATCTTATTAAATATAGCACCAATACTTTTAGAACGAAAAGCTAAGAAATAATCACTTATTGTCACATTATTTATATCAAATATGTTATTAAAGTTCGAATGATCGATGAAGAAGGAACTGTTGTGTTGTGGGGAAATTCAGTATCCTTAAAAATACGTTCCTGAATGAAATGAGTGATATAAAATGAATGAGTTTATAATTGATGGAAAACAGGGTTTCATAAAGATTGAATTTAAAGAAGTGTATGGTTTTCCTAATGAAACAAGCTATTTGGGTGGTTATGATGTTAAAGGCAAAATCGACATAAAGAGTGGGAATTATTTTGTTAAAGATGCTGAAATATGGTTTTCCACTGGTCAGGTATATCAGTTCTTCATTGAGTTGGAAAAATGTTATAACGAGTTAAAAGGCAGAGTTACTTTTTCAGAATCAGGAAATAATCTGAGAATCGAACTTAATTTTAATAGGTTAGGTCAAATAAACATCCAAGGATGTTTTCAAGAAGTGGCACATCAAGAGAATATTCTACATTTTGAGCTTGAAAGTGAACAAAGTTATCTAACCTCGACATTAAGCAAGTTGAAAAGTATTGTTGACCATTATGGAGACTTAAAAGGTAAAAAATAAGTTATTCCTTATTGAGTTAAAGGGGGCATCCCTTAAGAAGGAGAACTTCACTTTTTATTTGTACTAACTTACTGTGCAGGATAGTTTATAACGGAATTTATAACACAATAGAGAAGTAGTATTATTTATAAACGAATTTTTAATAGAGTTAAAAACTCTTCTCAATTTATAAACTTTTTCTAAGTTTAGAAGCCAATAAAGATACAATATCTTGATAAAGGGTGTGTAGTTATTAAAGCGATTATATTTGATTTCGATGGTACTCTTGCTGATACTTTGCCAGTATGTTTCTATGCTTTTCAATCTGTATTTAAGGAGTTTGACAATATTGAGGTTACCCCAGATGAAATAAAGGCAATGTTCGGCCCATCTGAGACCGGGATCATTAAAGAAAATCTTATGAATTCAAATCACGATAAAGCAATTGAATTGTATTATGAAAAATATAGTGAAAAGCATCGTGAACTTGTTGTTGATAATAAGGAGATTAACGATTTACTTCTACTTTTAAAAAGGGAAGGTTATAAATTAGGGATTGTAACAGGAAAAGCAAGCAGAAGCCTACTTATCTCATTAGATTGCCTTTCGATGAATGATATATTTGATGTAATTATTACGGGTGATGATGTTACTATACCCAAACCACATCCAGAGGGATTAAATAAGGCATTGGAACAGCTTAACATTAAAAACACTGATGCTATTTTTTTGGGAGATAGTGATGCTGACATTCTGGCTGGTAAAGGTGCTAACGTACATACAGTCGGAGTACAGTGGTTGCCGAATTATCAGACATTAGAGTTTAGTGTTCAACCCGACGAAAAGATAAGAAACGTAAAAGAATTCATACAATCACTTAAAAATTACAGGTAGGAACAACGGTAACGTATGTTCAAATAACAGCTGCGTTATTCATCAGGATTAACCCACCTTTGTTGCTATATATTTCTTATAAAAAAATCAGAAGAAGTTGAAAGAGATAGCGTCATTCACATTGAGTGGCGGTTTTTTTGCTTAACTAGGTATTAATCTGTAATCTTTGAAAGTAGTAAATCTTAGGTAGAGTTGGAAAGAGGAATTAAAGAGCGCGATGATTCATTAAGGTTATCGCGTATTTTTGTTGTCGATGTTTATGAACTAATGGATATACATTCTTCATAATTTTCTGGTTCATAAGAATCTGTTCTGATGATAATAGTAGGACAGTTTTTAAATTTTGGGGCTCTATTATAGTATCAATCTTAATTTGAATCTTTTTAAAACAACTTGCAGAATAAATTCAAAGACTTAAAATTTGAATGTTACATAATAGTATTATATAATATGATTATGTAACATTACTTAGGGGCGAAAAAGAATGGAATATGTTGAAGCACTTAGAGATGTTAAGCAAATTAATGCCATAAAACGATATTTGAAAAAACACTCTGAACGAGACTATGTTCTTTTTGTTTTTGGAATTAACACAGGCTTAAAAATTACAGAATTATTGGATATAAAGGCCGGCGATGTTTGTGAGGAGAACAGCTCCATAAGGGATTTCATTTTGCTCCCATATAAAGAAACTAAAGTAACCAAAGAAGTATACCTCAATCACAAGGTTAAAATGGCAGTTCAACACTATATCCAGGAAAATCATTTGGGCAATGATGAATATTTATTCCAATCAGCTAAAACGAGAAAGCCCATTACACGTCAACAAGCTTATCGCATCATCCATAATGCTGCAGAGGCTGTAGGGATTCAAGGAAAGATTGGAACTAATTCTATGCGCAAAACTTTTGGATTCCATGCTTACAAAAGGGGTGTTGCCATTTCTTTGCTTCAAAAACATTTTCATCATTCAACTCCATCTGAAACACTCAAATATCTTGGCATATCGAAGGAAGAAAAGCTTAAAACTGAGATTGATGTAAATCTTTAACCGTAACACGTAAATCAAAATCTAACGTATTAAAGGAGGAATAGTAAAAATGAATATTAGAGAAAGTGAATTACCTGGTATTGGTTACAAATTTGAAATTATCACAAAAAATCAAGATAAACTTGTAATCGTTATACATGATGATGGGCGGAGAGAAATTTATCACTTTGATCAAGATGATCATGAGGAAGTAATAAGTAATGTTACCTTTGATGATTCAGAGGCTAGGCAAATTGCAGGTATTTTAGGTGGAATGGCATACAAACCAAAAGCATTAGAAACTGTGGATTTTGCTTTTGATGAAATTATTGTGGAATGGTATCAAGTAGAGCCTGATGCACCAGCTATAAATAAGACTATTGGTGAGATTGATATTAGAAATAACTTTGGTGTTACTGTTATTGCCATTAAGAAAAAAACAACAAAAAAGTCTCTTAATCCAGGTCCAAACACGGTCATTGAGGTAGGAGATACTCTAGTAATCTCAGGTGAAAGAGAACAGATTAAAGAGGTCATAAAAAATTTATTATCAAGTAGGGGGTGAGGTATGTAGATGAACCATTTAGTATTAGATGTAGGTACTGCGCTTGTCCTTGTTGCCATTGGTTCAATAATTGCAAATAAACTTAAGTTTTCGATCATACCATTTTTAATTATATTAGGTATGCTGGTGGGTCCTCATGCACCACACTTTGGAATAATAGATTTAAGGTTTATAGAGAGTAATGAGATCATCCAATTTTTGGGCCGTATAGGTGTGCTATTTTTACTTTTCTATCTAGGTCTAGAATTCTCAGTTGGTAAGCTTGCAAAGTCGGGGCGTAATATTGTAGTTGGTGGAAGTATCTATGTAGCTATCAATTTTGTATTAGGTATTTTCTATGGTTTTATAGTAGGTATGCCTTGGTTAGAAACACTGATTATTGCAGGATTACTAAGTGTGTCATCGAGCGCAATAGTTGCAAAAGTTTTAGTTGATTTAAAAAGAACTGCAAATCCCGAAACAGAGCTGATTTTGGGGATTATATTATTCGATGATATCTTTTTAGCTTTGTTTTTAACCACCATGTCTGGTGTTTTACTCGCAGGTTCTACCTCCGCTTTCGGAATAATTACTTCCGTCCTCATTTCAGTTGGCTATATGTTATTGTTTTTCATAATTGCACGAAAAGGTGCTCCTTTGTTAAATAAGTGGCTAAATATAAAATCAAATGAACTATTCATTATTGTTATATTCGCTATCTTATTTTTTGTAGCAGGATTTTCTGAAACACTTCATGTAGCAGAAGCAATTGGCGCTCTATTATTGGGCTTAGTTTTTTCAGAAACCGAACACAGAGACCGAATTGAGCATCTTGTTGTGCCATTTCGCGACTTCTTTGGAGCCATATTTTTCTTCAGTTTTGGACTGAGCATTGATCCATCGACCTTAGCAGATGCAATTTGGTTAGCGATTGGCGCCGCCGTCATAACAATTGTCGGAAATTTTGTTGCCGGGATGATCTCAGGAAGAAAAGCTGGTCTATCTCATAAAGCTTCTACTAGTATTGGATTAACAATTATGGCTCGAGGGGAATTTTCCATTATTGTTGCTAATTTAGGAATTGCCGCTGGTTTGAATTCAATTTTAACCCCTTTTACTGCCCTATATGTTCTCATCTTAGCAATACTAGGACCACTTATGACGAAAGAAAGCAAGAGTATTTATCAAAAACTTAACAAGGTATTTAAATGGACTAAAAAAGTTGAAAAGAAAAAAATTGAAATACCAGGAAGCTAAGAGTTTAAGAGTTTAAAAGATAAGAGTCTAAATTATAAAACCCTACTAACTAAGAGTAGGGTTAGCAATTTATTACAAGCAAAAACGTTCAACAATGAGCGTTTTTTTTGTGTAACTTCTACGTCCTTATCCTTTATTTATTGTTATTCGAAAATACATTCTCAAGATTATAAGGACCATGCCAAAAATGAAAACAATCGCCAAAAGAAATATTGCAGCTGGGAATAGACCAAATGCATCGACCGTGGACGAACTGTTATTCTGCAACGTTGGATTGGGTCATAGCACATTTGGTGGAGAAAGTAAGCGATTTAGAATTTCTACAATATCTATTAACCATGGCTTTTAAGAAGATTTAAAAAGGTTACACTATCCATAAGAAAATACAGTTACGTCATATGAAAGAGGGATTAAATGAAGCTAATAGAAAATACTGTACTTATTACCGGCGGTGCAGCAGGAATTGGGTTTGCGTTTGCTGAGAGATTTTTAAAAGCAGGCAATAAAGTCATTATCTGTGGTAGACGTGAATCAAAACTTAATGAAGCTAAGGAAAAATATCCAGATTTAATTACACGTGTTTGTGATGTCACAAAAGAATCTGACCGGATTGGTTTGTTTGACTGGGTAATAAGCGAGTACCCTGAGGTGAATGTACTTGTAAACAACGCAGGCATACAGCAACGCTATAATTTGCTTACGTCAAATGCGAGGGACGATTGGAACTATTACAATCAAGAAATAACCTCCAACATCGAGGCGCCGTTTCATTTTTCCATGCTATTTGCGCCGTACTTCGCGAGTAAAGACTATGCTGCGATTGTTAATGTTTCATCTGGGTTAGCATTTACTCCAATGGCAGTTGCACCGTTTATTCTGCAACGAAAGCAGCGGTTCATTCATTTACAATGAGTTTAAGGCACCAACTCGAAGATACCTCCATTGAGGTAATCGAAGTCGCACCGCCGGCAGTTAATACCGATTTGGGAGGAGCTGGTCTACATACATTTGGCACTCCTGTAGATGAATTTGCAGATGCAATTTTTAAAGGCCTTGAAGAAGGAAAAACCGAAATTGGTTATGCTCGTGCCGAAAAAGCAATGAGGATGTCCCGTGATGAAATAGATGAGTCGGTAAGGACAATGTATGCCAATATGAAAGATCGTTTATAGGCACTAGTTTTACATACTAAAGATGATAATGAAGGAGGTCAGACGATGAGTGATAAAAATGATCAAGCTGATAAGGGTTTAAATCAACTACTAGAAATCATCAATGCAAAAGGGGATACGGGAGAGTTAAATAAAATAGTGGAAAGATCAAATAAAGAGCCTATTCAAAGAAATAAAGATACTAGAAATTAAATCATTGTTTTACTATGATAAAAATGTCGGAGAAATCGGATGATTAAACGGGGAGGTGTTTCTTTGAACACAAATTTTAATCCTAAGGTTGATGAATACGTAAGGGAATCTGAAAAATGGAAAGTAGAAATTGAGAAACTGAGAAAAGTCAGTCTTGATTGCGGACTAACAGAAGAATTTAAGTGGCGTAAACCCTGCTACTCGTTTCAGGGAAGTAATATCGCGATCATTCAACCATTTAAAGAATATTGTGCACTTATGTTTTTTAAAGGTGTGTTATTAAAAGATCCAAAAGGGAGATTAGTCGCACCTGGCGAAAATTCGCAGACACAGCGTCAGTTTCGCTTTACCAGTGTTCAAGCAATCAATGAGCTGGAACATGTCATTAAAGACTATATACATGAGGCTATCGAAATTGAACAAGCAGGTAAGGAAGTTACCTTTAAAAAGACCGCAGAGTACACAATACCTGAAGAACTTCAAACTAAATTTAATGAACACCCAGCTTTGAAGACAGCTTTTGAAGCGTTGACACCAGGACGGCAGCGGGCATACATCATTTATTTTACAAAGCCTAAACAATCCAAAACCCGGGAGTCCAGGATAGAGAAATATGTGCAGCACATTCTCAGCGGTAAGGGATTAAATGAGTAGTTGAGTCTTACATATTTAATCGAAAATGCTACTTTGAATTATAAAGTAGCATTTTCCTGTTTATGGGTGGCAGGTTCGTCTCTTCTATATCTGCTAGGTGAAATTTTCATTATCATTTTAAAATTGCGATTGAACGACCTGAGATTATTATACCCGCAAGTACTGGCTATCTCGCTTATGGACTGGTCACTGTTTTTCAATAGATAACACGCTTGAGCAGTCCGATAGTTATTTAGATATTCGGTAAAGGTGATATTGGTCATCTGAACAAACAGTTTTGATAGATAGGCATAATCATAGCGGAGTTGCTTTGCAATACTTTTTAAGGTGCAATCTCGACTATAATTTTGATCGACATAAAGCAATATTTTATGTAACACCTTCGTTTTTGTTGAGTGTTCAACTGGAATAAAAGCTGTATTCTTCACTAAGGAATCACAAATATCATACAGAAAGCTTTTTTGCCGATATATTGAATCCAGTTTAGGTAAGTCGGGTACAGCGCTGAGGTGTATACAATTATTTTCTGGAACGTGTCCCTTGTAATTCATAAAAAAGTGTCCGATTATTTCAGGTGAAAAAATAACAATTGAGATCTCAGACGTATTCATTGTTTTCAATTCATGTAGCTGGTTGTTAAAAACAAATACAGCATCATTTTTACGGAGCAAATACTCTTTTTGATCAATCGTTACTACTAATTCTCCAGCATGTACAATGATTAGCTCATATGCATAGTGAAAGTGGAGAGGAAAGGTGAAATTACTGAGTTTAGACGTTTGAAATAATTCTTTCTCTTCAACTCCATGACGTTCAAAAAAAGCCACAAGTTTCTCCCCCCTAAAAAAACACTAATATCGTCTTATATTATACTATTTTTCGAATAGATACATGGAGATTTTTCCAACTATAATGGACGTATATTGTACATGAAGGAGGAAATAACATGCCATTTGAATATCATGTAGCAAAAACTGGTTCTGATCAGGCGCAAGGTACAAAACAAAATCCGTTCTTAACGATTAATAAAGCTGCTTCTGTTGCAGTAGCGGGAGATACGATTATTGTCCATGAGGGTGTATATCGCGAGTGGGTGAAACCGAAGAATGCCGGATTAAGTGAATATAGAAGAATTACCTATCAAGCAGCTGAAGGTGAGAAGGTAGTTATAAAAGGTTCCGAGCAGATTCAAGAATGGGAACAAGTGGATGGTAGTGTCTGGAAAGTTGAATTACCAAATGAATTTTTCGGAGATTATAACCCATACATAGAAGAAATCTTTGGGGATTGGGTTGTGTATAATCCGGGTAGACATCTTGGTGATGTTTATTTTAAATGGCATGTCTTTCTATGAGGCTGAAAACCTTGAACAATTGTATAACCCTGAAGTTAGTACTGAAGTCCTGGACCACTGGACACAAACGATTGCTCCAGTTGTAAACGTAGAGCAAACTAAATATCTTTGGTTTGCTGAAGTGGATGAGACTACTACAACCATCTACGCAAATTTTCACGACTCAAATCCTAATGAAGAGTTAGTAGAAATTAATGTACGGAAAGCTTGTTTTTATCCAGAGCAAATTGGCATTAACTATATTACGGTGAGAGGTTTTGAGCTATGCCAGGCGGCAACCCCTTGGACTCCTCCAACAGCCGACCAACCTGGATTAATTGGACCTCATTGGAGCAAAGGGTGGATTATCGAGGACAATATTATTCATGACTCAAAATGTAGTGCTATTAGTATTGGAAAGGAAGCTTCAACAGGAAATAATTATCGTACAAAAAGGAAAGATAAGCCTGGCTATCAATATCAATTAGAATCAGTTTTTCTAGCAAAGCAAGCTGGCTGGAGCAAAGAAAAAATCGGTTCTCATATCATTCGTAATAATACAATCTATGATTGCGGCCAAAATGGTATTGTCGGTCATCTGGGCTGTGTATTTAGCGAAATCTATAACAATCATATTTATAATATAGCAATAAAGCGTGAGTTTTACGGACATGAGATTGCTGGTATCAAGTTACATGCAGCAATCGACGTGCAAATCCACAATAATCGGATCCATGACTGTTCATTAGGAACCTGGTTAGATTGGCAAACACAAGGAACAAGAGTCAGCAGAAATCTGTTTTACCGAAACAGTCGTGATTTATTTGTGGAAGTGAGTAGTGGTCCTTATATCGTTGACCACAACATCTTAACTGCAGACTATGCTTTAGATAATCATGCACAAGGTGGAGCCTATGTAAATAATTTAATCCGAGGTAAAATGGTTAATCGGAAAATGCTTGATCGTGCCACACCATATCATGTACCACATAGTACAGAGGTAGCCGGCTTTGCTGTGACATATGGTGGAGATGACTGTTTTTATAATAATATTTTCATAGGAGAAGATGCTTTAGATAATGTTGGTACGGCCCATTATAACGGTTCTCCTGCTTCACTTGAAGAATACATTGAAACTGTACATCAAAGCCCCGGTGATCATGAAGCATTTAATAAAGTTGAACAGCCGGTTTATATTAACCATAATGCATACTTTAAAGGTGCAAAGTCTTTTGATAGAGAAAACGAGAAGATTGAAGCGAAGGATTTTAATCCTGATGTTAAAATTATCGAAGAAGGAAATGAAGTGTATCTTTCCATTGAGCTCCCTGAAAACTTTGAGACATTCAGTGGTGAGATTCACTCAACGAATACGTTGGAAAGAGTCCGTATCGTAGATGCCGAATTTGAAAATCCAGATGGAAGCGAAGTAGTGTTGGATATGGATTTAGTAGGGAACCAAAGGGAAGAAAAGAGTGTACTAGGACCAATTTCAACATTACGAAGCGGAAAAAACTATATAAAAGTGTGGGGATAATACCACAACTATAGTATAGAGACAATATTTGAAGAGTCTATAGCAACAAAAAGAGCTATTCTCAAAGTAAGAGAATAGCTTTTTGTTTACTCCTTAATCGTGATTTTCCGGTTTTTAAATGAACCTGAATGTTCCAACGTGATATGCGCTTCTATTGACTTGATACTATCTTCTTTGAGTAAGGTATCTTTATTTTGCATTCTTTTCCAATCGGCGTTATAGTTCCTGTACAGATGGTGCTCCAAGTTTAAGAAATCGATATCATGTTCCAAACCTAACTGATATAATTGTCTCACCTCGGAAATGATTCCTTTTTTTACGAATTCCTCCATAGCTTCCACATTAAGTGTATTATTCTTCATGCGGTTACTCACAATCCCGTTGGCAAAATAAAGAATGGTGAAGCGAAAGTTGTCAGCTTGTTTTTCTGGTATGATTTTAATTATTTGGTCTTCGAGTACCGTAATAAATTCCGGATTTTTTTTATTTGGTAATAAGATTGAAGCTCGTACGGTCTCCTGTGTAATCCAACGCAAGCCTGCTAGCTTTTCATACGGAAAATAACTTTTGTATTTATGGTCTTTGATAAAAAATGCACCATCGATTACTAGCTTTGTATCAGGCTTCTTATTTTTCCTCCATTGTTTGTCATCAAGCGTTAACGAAGGTAAATAAGTGGTGCACCCAGGGTCGAATAACTCACGCGCAAATTGATTTAATTTAATAGGTCTTATGGTTGAGCTTTGTTCATATGTACTTTCCGGACTGTGCAGAATTGTGTCTAATGAGCTTTGATTGAAAAAGCCGGTTGATGAAAGAACGTCGACCATTGGTTCCTTTGTTCCAAACATCCATGGGGTAGGGCGAAACTCATAATAACGTGTAAGACCATCGAAGACACTACCCAATCCTTTCTTTAATACATCTTCGCTCAAAACAATTGCAGTCACATTCGCCCACAAGACCCGTTCTTGTATTGTATGGTACGCATTGAAAAATGCATCAATAAACGTCGCACCAGTCGTCTCTGAAACATAAACATCAGGTGGGGCTACACTTCCACCTTCACGTTTTGCAACATTATTTAACCCTAATAATTGAATATAGACATAATATTTCCCATCTCGGAAGTCAACACCGACAGCAGTTGCAAAGTTTTGATTTTCAATTTCGCCTATGTCATTTTCACAGCTAGTTAGTAAGAGCAGACATAAAGCAAGAGTGGCAGAAATTGTTTTTCGCTTCATTTTATTTTCTCCGCTTCTGAATGAATGAAATTCCAAATTTTTTACGATCAAATGGATTCACAAAAAAAGCATCTAAATATTCTTTGAATGTTAACGATGCAAACGGTTCAAGATAGGCTATTTTAAATGATTCTAACGTAGAAAGATAAACAAGAACACTTAAAAATCCAATAAATACTCCGTATACTCCTAAAAAAATGGATAGTAGTAATGTATAAAGACGGAGGATACTAACGGTTCCAACAAGAGATTGATTGACAAGTGTATAGCTTGCAACTGCTGTTAACGCAATAATTACTATCATCGTCGGGGAAGCAAGTCCAGCTCGAATTGCTGCATCACCGATAATAATACCACCGACAATGGAAATGGTTTGTCCAAGAACGGTTGGCATTCGAACCCCAGCTTCTCGTAACAACTCAAACAACGCTAGAATAAAAAATGCTTCAAGTCCAATTGGCAACGGCAACCCTTCACGCGAAACAACGACAGTGGCCAATAAAGCAAACGGTAGTTGATCTATATTGACAGAAGAAAGCGAAACCCAAAATCCTGGAAGAAAAATAGCAATGAGTAAGCCTGCAATCCTAATAAACCGCCCAAAAATCACCAGATAGTAAGGAAAATGAACATCTTCAGGAGATTTAATTAGTTCAAAAATATTAATAGGTCCAATTAATACGGAGGGTGACCCATTCACTACTACTATAAATCTTCCACGTATCATGCTTTCGATGACAAAATCAGGACGTGTCGCATAGTCGAATAATGGAAACAGAGAAAATGAGCGATCAGATAACCATTGCTCTAATTGTCCACTGCCAACAACGCTTTCACCTTGAAAATCTTTAAGGCGATTACGAATTTCCTGAATAATGCTTTGATTCGCTTTATCATTTAAATAAAGTAGGGATACTTCAGTTTTACTAATAGTACCTAAGGTAAAAGTTTCGCAATAGAGTTGTTCAGATTTCAACCGTTTGCGAATCAATGAAATGTTGATATTCATCTCTTCTGTAAAGCTGTCCTTTGGCCCCTTAATTGAAACCTCTGTTTTCGATTCTTCTGGGCTCCGCTGTGGTACCTTGCTAATATCAAACACATGAAAGAAAGTCGTACCTTCGCGGTAGAAAATAAGAGATCCTGAAAAAACGAGATTTACAAGATCCTTTATTTTAGTTATATGTTGGACAGGAGGGATAACATCGAATTGACTTCGTGGTTCTTCAGTTTTAACGCTAAGAAGAATTCGATTAAAATATTCATTTAACTGTGTTGAATCAAGCATGCCTTTGCAATAAAAAGCTTGGATAGTTTCTTCTTTTTCAATCGGTATAAATTCAATATCTGCATAGTGATTAAAAAAACGTTTCAAATCAGTACATGTCAATGTTCCAGTTGATAGTAAATCATCTATATCCGTCGTCATATTCATATGTTCTGTATTCCTTTCTTCATTGGTAGGAAGCTAATAAGTAATAATGCCAATGAAAGTAGCAATGCACTTAAAAAAGCAGCTGGATAAAAGTATTTTCCGACCATTGTTTGCACCCATATATCACTTAATGGCAGTAATGTCATTAATCCTAAAAGAATTGAAGAGACAACGAATACGTGCTTTTTAACAGAAGCCCGGGAATCGCCTTTTAGCATATCAGCAAGAAGGAAGAGCCCTAGAGATACCCGAATGATTTCACCACTTAATAATTGAAATACCGCCAAGAAATCAACATGTGATATATATTCTCCTAAGGTAATCAAACGCCATTGCTCAAAAGCTGGAAACCTCATATCAGAGGCTACAAATGGGCCGAACGAAGACAAGGAACCCATAGTTGGTCCAAGGATTAAGCCAGCTAATATGGTAATGAGTAGAAATAAGTTACCTAATGTAAATGATTTTTTTAAGTGGTGCTGAAGTAGCAATAGTATAAGTAAATCAGCGCTCCCACCAAGGATGATGATGGTTCCTTTTACAACCGGATGATAACCATCAGCAAGAATCGGGAAAAGATAGGAATAATCTTTTTCTTTCATTGTAAACGTTGCGACAAATATCCCAAGCATCCAAACAATTGGCAGTAAAACTGCTGACACATAGACAATCGATTTTAAACCAGTATAGGCTGACCATACACTAATTAATAAGAATGGAAGCATTACAACCAAGGATGGAGTTCGCGGCAGAAAATATATATTTACTGATTGAATTAGATCATAAAAAGAAATGGCAGTAATCACGAACACGTAAGCTACTAGTACGCTAATTAAAAAACGCGAAATTATTCTCCCTGCACGGGCTTTGATCCAGTCATGCAGACACAGTCGTTGCTGGTTTTTTTTCATAATTACATAAAGAATCCATCCCCATAATAGTAAAATAGCAAATGCAACTAATACACAAACCCAAGCATCCCGTTTTCCTGATGTGAGTAAATGGGGCATGATGAGCACATGATTGGAAATCCCTATAAAAAGAATAAGAACAAAGAATAATTGAGTCCGAGAAAATTGCATATCAACACCCACCAACTAATTTCCAACTATTGTTAGGTTTTGTTTGTGTTTCCAAATTATGCATAACTTATTAAATAGATTAAGCTAGAAAGAAATAATAACTTTGAAACAATTATAAATTGATTTGTTATATAAGGTGGAACTGATGTATGGATAGATTAATTGGAATATAATTTTACTTTCCCCTTAACCTTTCAAACCTTCGACAAATGTAAACAAAAGTTGATATAAAATTTATGTTTCGTTAGTAAGATCATAAGCGAAGACATAAAAGGAGGTTTACATTTTGAGAAAACTATTAAATCCCATTACAGATTGGGTATCAACTAAACGTGGGATGTGGATTACAATTATCGCTTGGCTAGTATTGATGGTAGGGTTAAGTGCTGGTCCAAGGCTTGGCGATTATAAAGTATCAAATTTTCAATCGCTTCCCAATGCAGCACAATCTATAATAGCAGAGAAAATGACAGAAGAATTGTTCCCAAATGAGCAAGGCACACCTGGAATCCTTGTATTCCATAATGAGAATGGAGACATCAGTATAGATGAGGTTAAACAAATACTAAATGGAATAATTGCTGAAGATATTAAAGGAATTGAAACTATCCTTGATATCAGCGCGTTTCCACCTCAAGCATTAGAGGGCTATATGTCCGAAGATGGTACAACGATGATTGTTCCAATGGAATTAGAACAAGGTCTTGGCAATAGCGCATACTCAGAAATCAACGACAAGGTTTCAGAAATAGGCAATAGGATAGCAGATAAGTTTGAGAATATGTCCTTTTATATCACTGGACCTGCTGGTATTGCCGGGGACACACTCAAGTTATTTGAACAAGCTGACTTTGTGTTATTACAAGCAACTATAGTAATTATTTTAGTACTACTTATTGCTATTTATCGTTCACCGCTACTTGCCTTTATACCTTTATTAGCAACAGTTATAGTCTATCAGGTAGTCAATCAAAGTGTTGCTTTATTAGGAGCAGGTGGGTTAGAAATCAATAACTCAACGACTTCTATTATGAGCATTTTACTTTTTGCTGCAGTAATTGACTATTCACTATTTGTATTCTCACGCTACCGTGAAGAGCTTAACAAAGTAGAAAGTAAATATGATGCTATGAAACTGGCAATGCGTGCAACTGGAGAGCCTGTATTTTTTGCAGGAGCAACTGTGTTAGCGGCAATGCTAATATTATTCTTTGCTAATTTCCGTGACTACCAAAACTTTGCCCCTATATTCGGGTTAGCGATGTTTTTCATAATAATAGCATCGATCACATTGGTGCCAGCTTTATTCACATTATTTGGTCGTAAAGCATTCTGGCCGAAAGTTCCAAAATACGGCCAGGTAAGAGAAGTAAAACACGGGATTTGGGGACCAATTGCTAAGTTTGTTGTGAATAAGCCTGGTTTTTCTGGAGGCATTGTTGGAATTGTCCTTATCATAACTGCTTTGAATTTGTTTAATCTTGATTTTGAGTTTGATACAGTCAAAAAGTTTCCTAAGGATTTGCCTTCTCGAGTTGGTTATGAAATTGTAGAGTCTAGATATGACAAAGGGGAACTAGCTCCTACTACAGTGCTAGTAGAAAGTGATAAACCTATAGAAGAAAATGAATCAGCTGCTTTTATAGAAAAACTACAAGAATATGATGAAATTGCTTCTGTTCGATTAATGGCACAATCTGAAGATTCAAAGGCTTTAAAGCTAAGTGTCGTATTAGCAACGAATCCATATTCTGCGGAATCTATGAGTGTAATTGAAGAGTTACGTGAAGAAAGTACAAATTTATTAAGCGATCTTTCGATATCTGGAGAAGCATATTTCAGCGGAGTAACTGCTAAACTAGTAGATGAACGCGATGTGAATACAAGAGATATTTATACAATTGTGATCCTTGAGACATTACTAATACTAGTACTCTTATTCGCTCTGGCTCGTTCAGTTAAGATGCCATTTTACATGATGGCGACAATTTTACTTTCATATGTATCTGCATTGGGGCTTGGTATTTTCCTTGTTGATATTTTGTTTGGTTATGATGCATTAAGTACTCGTGTTCCAGTATATGCTTTTATCTTCCTTGTAGCATTAGGTATTGATTATAATATCATCCTTGCATCGAGGTTCATAGAAGAGAAGAAGACTCATCGAGTTAAAGCTGCTCTTGAAATTGCAATCCGTAATACTGGAGGAGTAATTTCTTCTGCTGGTATTATTCTAGCAGCAACCTTTGCTGCCTTAACAACAATGCCAATCGCCGACCTTTTCGTATTCGGCTTCATTGTCGCGATTGGAATCTTAATGGATACTTTCCTAGTACGTGGGATACTCCTGCCAGCTCTAATACTATTATTTGAAAAGGATAAGCAAGCATCGCATAATAGATAGAAAAATGGAATACAAAGGGTTTCCTTTGTATTCTCCATTTTAGGAGGTTTTGTTTTTATGAAGATCCTTGTTGTAGATGACGATCTTTATATTCAACAGCTTGTATCGATCTACTTAAGCCGAGAAGGTTATCAAGTTTTTAGAGCTAATCATGCCGCAGAAGCATTAGACTTATTGGAAGAAAAAACAGTAGATTTAGCAATTGTCGATGTAATGATGCCCGAGATGAATGGATTTGAATTAACAAAAATACTGACAAATGATTTTGATATTCCTGTTATCCTACTAACTGCCAAAGGTCAAATAGATGACAAGGAAAAAGGCTTCTTATCTGGTTCTGAGGATTATATTGTCAAGCCTTTTGAGGTGAAGGAACTCCTATTCCGTGTTGCTGTTGTTTTACGGCGGGTTGAACGTGCCATAGAAACAGTCATTAAAGTAGGAAATGTTATGATAGATCGGAAAAACTTTGAATTAATTATTAATCAAGAAACAGTTCTACCACCTTTAAAAGAGTTTGAATTATTAAGCTTATTAGCTTCACGCGTAAATAAGATTACACCTAGATCCGTGCTAGTTGAACAAGTATGGGGAGTTGATTATGAAGGTGGAGAGCAAACACTAAATACTCACATAAACCGAATCCGGGAACGTTTAAAAAAATACGATGCATCAGTGGAAATTCAAACGGTTCGAGGTATTGGATATAAGCTTGAGGTATCGGAATGAACACTTTGTATCGAAAATTCATAGTAGCTACTCTATTGATTTTAACGATAAGTATAGCGGTTGGAATGATTTTAGCAAACTTTATTTACATGACGTCTACAAAACAGAAGATTGATAAGCATAATGTAGAGGTTGCAGAGAGAATAACAGTAAACCTTGAAAATATGCATTCTGATAATAACTCATTTAAACCCTTTTTAGAGTCGATTGGAAACCTTGGGTATCAGATATATGTTGTAAACGAATCTGGTGAAGAAGCATATTTTGGCAAACCTTTTACAAAGACTGATCTTCCTAGAGATGCCAGAAAGGTGCTCTCAGAAGAAGAAATTTATCATGGTATGAACGAATTTTCCGATAAGTTTTTAATGATGGGACACTTTTCTAATGACTTAAAGAATACGGTAGGTGTTCCATTCACAATGAATGGTGAACGATACGGGTTGTTCTTACGTCCAAACAATGAACTACTTTTTTCGGATGTTCATATGATTCTAGCATGGTTTATTATGGCGGTTGCTGTTGTTAGTATTAGTGGGGTAATTTTGTTTGCAAAGCATCTTATCAAGCCGATTACAAAATTAACTGAAGCTACCAAAGAGATTACTCGAGAGAATTTTCATTATCCGTTAACGTTTAACCGTAACGATGAGATAGGACAATTAGTAGAAAGCTTCAATACAATGCAGAAGCAGTTACAACATAATGATGAAGCACGAAAATCCTTTATTAATAATGTGTCACATGACTTTCAGTCTCCTCTAATGAATATCAGGGGATATGCTGAACTTCTATTATCACAAAAAGTAGATCATCGTGAACTCAGAGAATATTTACAAATTATTGATCATGAATCAAAACGTCTGTCAAATTTAACAAAGCAGCTCCTGTTATTAACATCCCTTGATCAAAAAGCCTATCCAATGATGATATCAGAGGTCCAATTGGATGAACAGATAAAACAAACCATTCGCAGGTATCAATGGCGATTACAGGAAAAGGAAATAGAGGTTTCATATAAACTGCCATCTATTCGGTTAATGTTGGATGCGGAGCTAATTAGCAACGTCTGGGACAACTTGATAACAAATGCGATAAAGTATAATTCACATGGAGGTAGTATTTGGATTAGCTTATCTAGTAATGAATCCTTTGTAACTATTGCTGTTAAAGATACAGGTATCGGTATGTCGAAGGAAGCTGTAATGCAAATTTTCGACCGTTTTTATCGTGTAGATTCATCCAGAAAAAGCGATGGTACAGGACTTGGGTTATCGATTGTTAAACAAATTATTGACCTGCATGGGGGAGAAATTAAGGTTGATAGTAAAATTGCAGAAGGAACGACTTTCATAATTACACTCCCAAATATAAATAGAAACTTGGAGGAATAAATCATGGAACAAACTTGGAGTATCCGGCTCATTCGATTTTCAGCTATATTCGGCATAATTGGAACTTTTCTAGGATCTCATATGTCTGGGAATATGGATTATTCGTTAAGACCCATCCATGCTCATATTTTATTAGTTGGATGGTTATCGGTGTTTGCTTGGGGAATATTTTATAAGGTATATACAATTAAATATAAAAAACTTGTACCTATTCATAGTATCCTAGGAATGCTGGGTGCTCTAGGCTTAACTGCCGGAATGTGGATGTACAATATAAACCCGTTTAATCTTAATGAGACACTGGTAATGGTGTTATTTATCGTAGGGGGAACATTACTTTTGTTAGCATTTTTATTATTCGTTCCAATCACTTTTCTCATTGATAAACAGGAAAATAAACAAAGCTAATCTATTAGAATAGTATGATTCAGGCAATCATACTATTTTTTGATACATATAGGAAGCCTCTCCTTTATTTGTATGATTGATAAGGTACTTTTTTGGAGAATCTTAATTAATATTAATTGTTATAACCCTGGTAACAGAATTTGCTATCATAAAAGGTAGGACACAAGATTTGAACACTTGGTAATCTTTTTTAAACTCTCAACGTAATATTCTAATAACCATCTTCAATTTCAACAGATGAGCAAATATATTAGTACTTTTCAAAAACTTTTGCTAGTATAACCATATACATATATTACTGGAGGTAATAAAATGGTTCTTCCAAATTTCGAACAAAATTTGCAAAAATATGCAAAACTCTTAGTCGCTAATGGGCTTAATGTACAACCAGGCGAATGGGTTAAAATGACAATTGAAGTTGATCAAGCGCCACTTGCTCGTTTAGTAACAAAAGAAGCCTATGCTTTAGGTGCTGAAAAGGTCATTATTAAATGGTCTGACGATGTGATTACGAAGCAGCACTATTTACACCAACCTGAGGAAGTATTAACGGATATACCTGATTATGAAATTCAAGAGTCTGATGATCATGTTTTAAACCATAAGGTTAGCCGTCTTTCAATTGTTTCTAGTGATCCAGACTTATTAAATGGAGTGGATTCAGGTAAGATCTCTGCTTATCAAAGTAAAGTTGCAAAGGCCTTTAAGGCACAGAGAACTGCTACACTTAACAATGATATAAAATGGACAGTTGCTGCTGCAGCTGGTGCTGGATGGGCCGCTAAGGTATTTCCTGATCTTGCAACATCTGAAGAGCAGGTAGATGCACTTTGGGATCAAATCTTTAAAACATGCCGAGTTTATGAAGACGATCCTGTAGCAGTTTGGGCAGAGCATACTAAAGTTCTGAATGAAAAGGCAGCAAAATTAAATGACATTCAGTTTGATTCACTACATTTCCGCGCGCCTGGTACGGACTTGAAGCTAGGCTTACCAAAGAATCACATTTGGGAAAGTGCAAGAAGTTATAGTCCAAAAGAAGAAGAATTTATTGCGAATATGCCGACAGAAGAAGTGTTTACAGCACCAGACACACGTCGTATGGATGGTGTTGTACGCAGCACAAAGCCGTTAAGCTATGCTGGTACATTGGTTGAAGGCATTGAGGTTCATTTTAAAGATGGAAAGATTGTTGACATCTCTGCGGAAACGGGAGATGAGATCATGAAGAAGCTTGTATTTGATAATGAAGGTGGAACAGGTCTTGGTGAGGTTGCGTTAGTACCAGATCCATCACCAATTTCTCAATCAGGAATTACATTCTTTAATACATTATTTGATGAAAATGCATCAAATCATCTAGCAATAGGTGCTGCTTATCCAACAAATCTTCAAGGCGGAACAAAAATGTCAGAAGATGAGCTGAAAGAAAGTGGTCTAAATGTGTCAACGGTCCACGTTGATTTCATGATTGGCTCAAGTGAAATGGATATTGATGGAATTAAAGAAGATGGTACAGTTGTTCCAGTATTCCGTAAGGGAGATTGGGCGATCTAAGAGTTATGAAGTCCAGGAAGCTTGAAAAAGATAACTAAAAGAAAAATGATAGGAGCAGTGTATTTCTACCAAGAGATACACTGCTTTTTGCATTATTCAGAGTAAATATATGGTAAAATAAGTTAATATACATTTAGCATGCTTGATTACTTAAATTTTTTATAAAGGAGATATAAGAGTTTGAGATATCTATTAGCAATCCCGCTTCTTCTTATAGGTGCTTTATTACTTAGCCTAACTAATGATGGGCTTGATTTTGAAGGAAAATTAATTATTAACTTACTGGGATGGGGTTCATTTATGGGTGCTATATTGATTGGAGGTAGAAGAAAGAAGAAAAAAAAGGAATTAACTTAAAAATAATAGCAAAAAGTGATTTAAAAATATACTACGGTAAGCCTGTCTACATAATAAGTGGTTATCTATTCGAATACATTACAATATCACATACAACTATTTTTATTTAATAACTAAAGGAGGATTTTTATATGTCAAGAAAGGCATTTAATGCACCTGGAGCCGTTGCGGTTGGTCCATATTCACATGCAATTGAATCAGGTGATTTAGTATTTCTATCAGGACAAACTCCAGTAGACTCAGAGACTGGAAAGCTAGTAGAAGGTGACATTGTTGAACAAACAAAACAGTGTTTTAAGAATCTTTTCAATGTACTAGAAGCAGCAGGTTTAACTCCTGATCATGTTGAAAAAGTGAATGTTTTCTTAACTGATATGAATCATTTCACAGCAATGAATGAAGTGTATTCTAAACAATTTTCAGAGCCATATCCTGCTCGTACAACGATAGGTGTTGCATCTTTACCTCTTGGTGCTCAAGTTGAAATTGAGATGATAGCTAGAAGGTGAGATTCAGGTGAATAGGGCTCTATCAAAAATAGGAAGAGTCCTATAATTCTACAATGTTGATGAAAAAGATAAACGGTGTGAGAACGTGAATAAAAGTAAAATTTTGTTCTATATTCTAGCTGCGGGATTTTTCTATCTATATTTTAAGATTCTAGGTCTTATTTGGAATGTGTTAGAGATTGGAGTATCGGGTATAGGTAATCTAGTTAATTAATACAAGAAGGATTATCGCTTATTTTTTGTTTAATGTATTAACGAAGCAAGTCTAAGAAAGATGGATAATATAGATGATGGTTAAGAAGTGTCTGGAGTGAGAGAATGAAGAAAGCTTTATTTGTTGTACTTTTGATTTTAGGTATATTCTTAATCGGTAGTTTTTCAGAACTACACTTTAAAGAGATAAATGCAGTACCGGGAGATGTTGAGATGATTCGTTCAAGTGATATTGGCGACTATGCAAAAGCAGTATTATTTGAAGATAAGATTCATAAAACTTTTGGAGTTGCAGAAATAGAAAAGAAGTTTGGTTTGTTTTATCGATATGACGGTGGTACATGGGGTTATACGTTAGAAGAGGGTAAACCATTCCAATCTAGTGGAATTGGTGACGATGATGATTTTTTAGTTGCCATAAAAACTGCAAAAAATTCAAATATTGAGTATATTGCGCTTGGAAACCACATGGAAGAAATCACGCCACTGGATAAATATGAATTAACACTAGAAGATGTAAGAGAAAACATTGGAGAATATTATTTACAAGAAGTAACGGATAATTATGTACTATTTGTAACTGACGAGTATTCTGAGGATACATGGACTATTAGGGCTTTTGATAAAGCTGGTAAATTAGTAGCTGATGAACTATTTGGTGGAGACCCAAGGTATATTGATTGGGAGTAAAGTAACAAATTATAAAATTAGTTTTGTGTTTATAAAATTTTGTTTTAATAACTAAATGTTTTTCTATCCAAAGGGGCATAGACGATAAAGTATGGTTAAAAAAATGAACCTTCTTAAGAGTTAGTAGAATACATTTAGTTTTTCTTAATTATTAATTTAGATGAAGAATTACAATTGTAGAATATGAGGTGGAGTGAATAATAAACGTGCAGTATGGGATGTATGTAATTTTATTTGTTATTTTTGGATTTATATTTTGGAGACGAACAAGGTCCATGGTCCGTCCAATTAAGGGATCTGGCCTGCGGATTTTGTTACCGCTGCTCTATATGTCACCTGCCTTTTCAGTGGTACTGCAACCTTCCATTCACATGACATCAAAAGAAGTACTTGTTTCTGTGTTGTTTGGTTTAGTCTTATCTATACCCTTAATTTATACAACTGGATATGAAGTTCGTGAGGACGGGAAAATCTATGCAAAGAAAAGCATTGGTTTTGTGATTGCCTTAATTTCAATATTTGTTATTCGGCGATTAGTTAATTACTTTTTACCAGGAATTGATTTCTTGACATTAAATGCGCTATCTATTATTTCTCTGTTTGTGTATGTAGGGTTATGGAGAATTATAAGTTATACGAAATTCAGAAAGGTATATAACTCCCATGTAGCAATGTAGGTATTAGAAATACTAATTAGACATAGTAGAATGCTAGTAACTTGATTACTTGTTAGTGTTGTAAAACTAAGTAAAGCAAACTAAAAAGAACTTAATCCAAGTTCTTTTTGTTTTTAACTTTTTAATTACACAACTAAGAAATATTCAAGGTTAAACTAAGAGGAACATCTACTTTTAGAAAAATGAAACTTTTCCTAATTGTTATTCGTAAATAATATTATGATGTGAATGACAAAGGGGGAAAAGATAATTGTTAAAAAATATTGATAAAACATATTGGGTAGTATTATTGATAATCGGTGGAATTACTGGCGTTTTGTATGGTTTCCTCGGACCAGATTTGATACATAATACATTATTTAAACACGGTGACACTTTCTGGGTTATAACGCCACCTATTGCAAATACTACTATGTTTGTTGCTGTTGGTTTTTTCGTATTATTTTGTATTGGGATGATATTTGAAAATAAAAAGTGGAATTATGCGGGTATATTTTTTCTTGTAGTATCTATTTCTTTAGGCTATTATGCTAACTTTGGAGTCTATACACTTGTTTCTGATCAAGAAATCACATTCAAGAACATTACAAAAGAGGTTTATCAATGGGATGATATCAAAGAAGCAATCTATATAGACGAAGGATATAAAAAAGAGGAGAATATTACAGTAGCGGGGGATAAAAAGTTTCACTTAACTTTCATGGATAACAAAGATGTGACGTTTGATATTACCAACCGCAGCTTAATGGCAAATAAAATTAAACATAAGCTTGAAGAAAATCATATACAAATTCAAACTAAGTAGGTTTTCATTATTTTTGAGACATTATACAAGAATTCGGGTGCAAAATTGCACCTGTATTTATTCCAGTTTACTATAAGGATCTTTTCAAAGTATTACAGCCCCTAAATTTAGGAGCTGTAAGGATTTTTCTCATTCATAATTTGAACTTCCCGAAATAAATCTCTTAGTTTCAGCATCAAAAACAGCAGTACGCATTTTTTCTCCATCTTCACTTACTGTTACAAATACATATACTTGGCGTTTAGGATGATAACCTTCACCACCAGTTCTTGACTCACCGTACTTGTCAGCTTTAGCCAGCACTTTGTTTATGTCTTTAAAGTACGTTTTTTCTCGAATATTTAATTTTGCATTTTTATATTCAACATACCAATTTTTATCAAGAGAATCATAAAATGAATCAGCATCTGGGAAAGTCTTTGTTGAATTATCGGGGTACTTACTCCAGGGCTCTTTATCAGCATTAGATTCGGCTAAAACTAACTGAATATTTAATGTGAATAATGTTATCAATAGGAGAATAAGTGTAGATATTTTTTTCATTTAAAGATACTCCCTTTTTTAAAATATTATTCACTATTAATCAAGATCTAATGCGGAAATTGTAGATAGAACTGTGGAAATTTATACTTAAATAAAAAGAGCTAATGGGATACTAAATGTTTAAGGTAATGATTATGTTAATATTCATGGTGATAAAAAGAGGAATCAATGAGAATATAATTTTCTTTTGGTCAATTTGGCGATGGAACACCACTTATTGGAGAAGGAAATATTGAATAATTTTTATACTCCATGTTTAAAAAAAGTATATGTAATATACCACAACAGTATTGTGTAAGTTCAAGAAGAATACCAGTGCAAAAGGTACGATGAACAGACAAAATAAACCCAATTCTACTTTACATATATACTAATAATCTTGTAAGAAATGAATAAGGTATAACTGTATAGTCTTGAAGGGGGGAGTCTAATTGAAACAACTTAGAAATTGGATAAATCGGACGTTCAATGATTATCCCAGAAAAATATTAACTCTCGTTATGGGAGCGCAATACGAACCGCAAACATTTGGACAACCGGTTGAACGAACCGAAACTTCGCTACTAAGAAACAGTGATTTAGAAAAATACTTCCGCCCTTCCAACCTCCCAATAAAAAATACCACTGTCAAATATAGTCAATTCTTTGATCCTTATTATGATAAAAACTACAAAGAAATTATTCTCCCTTCAACATTAACTCAAACACCAAATGAAACTGTATTAAACTACTTTAGTATTTTAAGAGAAGCAGAAAACCTTAATAAAAAGCAGTTGGGCGGGTGCGGAACTGTGGGGATGGCAAAGTTGCCATTTCCAATTGCGTATAACTTTTTTACTAAAGACTATCAAAAAAGGGTTTCTTATAATGAATATCTTCAATCGTTTGCTGGTATTGGACACCTAAATTTGATTAAGATGAACAGACTACCTGATGAAAAAGGCATTATTCCTTTTTTTATTGAACTAGAAAGCATCGAAGGATCATCAAAAGGCGTCACCTATTTTGCTTACTATTACGGCTATGTCAGTTTAAAAAGAGTTCAAAACCTGTACAAAATTAACCAGATGAAATTGTACGGAGAGGACTTCCTGTGTGCAGCCTATCATCTCTGGCAGCATGATGCGGAATCAGTAGTTGCGATTATGTATGGAGAATGGTGCAAATTAATAAAAAAACAGCTGCCTACTAAACAAGATGGGTACGTCAAAACCATTGATTTTATTGGTATGGATGGAGCAGATTACCGGTTTATCTTTTATCAATTAACAAATGATACAGATGTATTAATCTCTCAATATAAAAAAGATTCTGAAGGAAACTGGAAATCTATTAGAATTGATCCCACCAAATGCCTGCCAAATTAAGCATTTTGTATAATTTGTACTTGCGTAACTGTATAAGAGTTATTTAATAAATCATTATAAAACGGAGAAGTTGTGTAAAAAGACGAAAAGGGGAAGCAAATCTAGTATTATATATATTGGAAGTAAAGACAAAACATTAAATAAAAGTGGTGTGATATTTTTATGGAGAAAATAAAGGTTTGGGCGAAAAGATTAAAACAACAAATCTTTGTACTTTACTTAGCTTATAAAGATGAAAGAGTACCTTGGTTTGCCAAACTATTTACAGTTTGTGTAGTGGCCTATGCGTTCAGCCCAATTGATTTGATACCCGATTTCATACCAATACTCGGATATTTAGACGATGTTATCATTGTTCCATTAGGTGTAATGTTAGCATTAAAGATGATACCAAAAGAAGTAATAATCGAATGTGAAGTTAAATCAAAAGAAATGATGAAGAATAGTAAGCCGAAAAATTGGGTAGTAGGTTCACTTATCATTTTGTTATGGAGCATCATTATGTTTTGGGTTATTTTAAAAGTGTATCAGTTTTTCAGCTAAAGAAGCATTACTGCAACATGATAAAACGCTTGGAATTATAGTATCCAAGCGTTTCAGTTTGATAATTTTTCTTATCGTAATGGTATTTCAAATACTTCTTCATCCATTAGAACCTTAAGTACTAATGGTTTATCTGTTTCAGAAACAGTTTTTGGAATTTGGAAATAGATATGAACTTTTCCTTCTGATAATGAATTTACACTAGCCCCGCCGATTTTTGTACCATCTTCTTCTTCTGTTCCAGCCAAACTTTCAAATTCATGTTTCCCGTCATAAAGTAAAAAGAATTTAATCGGAGCAAGTTTGTGACCATAATGAAGTATGTTTGTTGTATCGTTATTAATTGTACCTGTTATATGTAAAAAGGTCTCAGAATCGGAAAGAATAGTACGTGAACCTAGAGTACTGTCAACATCTGCATTTGTAGCTGTAAATTCCTGAACAAATGATGCATTTGAAAGTCTTATTTCTACTGCATCCTCAGCATAGTAAAATACTTTGTCTGAATCAAACAAGTTCTCTGATGGTTCTTGTTTTTCCTCATTTTCACCAGAGGATCTAAAAACCTCTTCATCCTTGTTTTTGGTTTCTTCAGTAGATTCTGATTCTCCATTTTCTTGCTCTTTAGCGACTTCATCTTGAATAATCTGTTCCTTAGGAATCTCCTCAGAAGCATTTTCACTATCTCTAGCTGTTTCATCAGAACTACCACAAGCAGCTAAAGTAACTGTTACCAAGATTGTTAAAAGTAAACCAATCCACTTTTTCTCCATTTTGTTTCCCCTCCAAAATTCATCATACAAAGGTAAATTATATTATCCAAATAATGGTTGAACAAGAAGAAAAGAATAAATGAAGAAAAAACAGGAAGAAACTCCCTATTGCTACGAAGGGTGTTTGTGGCCAATTTCCTACGATAGGTAAAATAGACCCATAACAAACCGAGGTAGCTATCCATCATATTTGTATAAGGTTTATATTTTAAAAAATAGTATATATAAATGTCATTTTGCAATTTATATATTGCGTAGTGTAAATTATATATTGTATAATGGTGATATAAGAATACTGGAGGTAGATAAAATGGGTATATGGAAAAAGAAGCAAACCGATGAGCGTGTAATAAATATTCAAAACAAAATATATAAAGAAATGTACTTGATTATTATGGTACTATCATTGATATCAGTTGCTGTGAAGTATTTTACCATTGAGTTTTCTCTTCGGGCAGTAATGTTTGAATGGATTGTAATATTAGTTACTTCAATTTATTACGTTGCAAGATCAGCGTATCTAGGTATCTATTCTGATGAGGTAGAATTACATGATAATAACAGTAAAATGAAATTAAGTAAGAAAAATATCATTTATGGTATTGCTTTAGGGGTCATACTTGCGATAATCTTTGCAACAAACAGCGCAGTTAATTATGCAGACAGTCAACAAGAGTCAGTGCTCTTCTTTATTTCTGTCTTTTTTATTTCGTTGTTTATCTATGCTCCACTATTTGCTGCGGTTAATGGAATCACTTATTCAATAGCAAAAAGGAAAAGTGAAAAAATAAATCAAAAAGAGTTAGAAGACTCAGAAGGCAAGTGGTAGTAGTATGAAAAACAAACGAATGAAAATGGCTCGAATAGAGCATGACCTATCTCAAGAAGAATTAGCAAAATTAGTAGGAGTAACTAGACAAACAATCGGTTTGATTGAGGTCGGAAAATATAATCCAACTATCAATTTATGTATCTCTATATGTAAAGCATTAAATAAAACACTTGACGAATTATTTTGGGAAGAGTAGCACTGTAAATACTAATGTTAATTAACTAAAAGGTGCGATGATCCATGAAGGATTATCGCATTTTTTGTGGAAGTTAATAAACAAACGATAGGATTGTAAATGTTTTTACATGCTATTTATGATACTAGGCTATTTATCATCTCAGTTTATTAAGAATAAGATAAATTGCTTTACATAATAAAACGGCTAAATTGAGTTCGATATTTGGTGAGCTAACATTCAATACCATACCGGTTGTTCTCCAACTCATGGTACAGCCCGAAGTAGTAAGGAGTCTTCTATGTGAAAAGTAAAAGAAAGGTAATCATTTTTTTCATATCAATAACTCTGTTCATCTCTCTTATTCTATTGTTTCCTACTTGGACACCTAAGATAAAAGGAGAAAACAGCATTGCTTTATTAAAGAGCATCGAGATAAACGGAACAGAACTTGAAGTTATGATTAGAGGTGTAGATAAAAACAATCCAGTTATCATTTTTGTACATGGTGGACCTGGGTGTTCTGAAATTCCCTATGTTAGAAAGTATCAAGATTCACTTGAAGAACATTTTACTATTGTTCACTATGACCAAAGGGGAAGTGGAAAATCATTTCACTTCTTTGAGGATTATTCTGATATTTCCTCTGATCAACATGTTAAAGATCTCTTGACTCTAACAGACTTTGTGAAAAATGAATTCTCTAAAGAAAAGGTATTATTAGTTGGTCATTCTTTCGGTACTTACATAGGGATGAAGGCTGCAAACAAAGCTCCAGAAAAATATGCTGCTTATATCGGGATTGGTCAAGTTTCTAATTATATTGATAGTGAAGTAGATAGTCTCAATTTTACAATGAGTCAGGCACATCAAGCTGGAAATCAAAAAGATGTAGAGAAACTCAAACTTCTTGAAGATTCGATTAAAAAAGGGGAAGCATCTACTCCTAGAGATATGGTACGGAAGTATGGAGGGGCATCAAGGTTAATCAATGATAATATGGATTATTACATAGGATTTCTAAAGAACCCCGAATATAATTTACTTGATGTCATTCGTTACCTAAGAGGGATTTCAGCTACTCAGGAAATATTGCTTTCCGAAGAAAAGGAGAATGATATTACAACATTAGTTAGTAGCTTAGATATCCCTTTGTATTTTGTCATGGGAAAATATGATTTTATGACATCTGCCAAATCAGCAAAAGCATATTTTGATCAAGTCGAGGCCCCAATGAAGGATTTTATCGTCTTTGAAGAATCTGCACATTATCCGCAATTTGAAGAAAAGACCGTTTTTTTTGATTGGCTAATTCAAACTTGGGAAGTTATAGAGGAATAGTTCGGATCTTTTACAGGAGGTCAGGCAGTATTTTAGAATGTAATACTTCTGACAATAATGTCCTAAAACAGTTTGGTGTTAGATAACTGAAGTGAGGACATTTTATTATCGGTGCGTTGATACAAGAAGGATTATCGTATTTTTTGTGGAAGTTAATAACTAACAAGCGGATTGTTCAACAAAACATGTCGAACTATTTACTAAGCGGGGAGGATTTGATGCTTCTAAGAAAATTTTTAGGATTTGTATTAACCACTTTATTAACTGGATTATTTCTTACTTTTTATTTTGCAATAATGGACGGCTATGATCATTTATTTGCTGCACTTGGTGTTCTTCTTTCTGGTACAGCTCCATTTATACTTCTAATTGGTTTACCGGTATCTATCTTATCTGATTTTTTAACAAAGAATTTATACAGTAAACAGAGATTAAAAATGGCTTTTTCTATTCATAGTATTTTTGGTTTGCTTTTTGGAGTTGTTCTTTCTTTCTTTTTTGAACATTTATTTCTCATTGTAATTACATTAATAGCCGCAATACTATTCTGGGTAGTTGATGAATTTTTGAGAAAGAAATTCTAAAGGTATAGAAAGTTATAAAATTTATGGGTGCGATTGACTAGTAATGTATTAGTGTTTAGCAACGTAAGTTAAAGGTGCTAGAAATGTTAAGGCTAAATGCTATTTCATTGAATACTTTTTAGATTTTAAAGAAGTAGGATCGTTTACTTATAAGCAAACGACTTTTATCGCTCCAAGAGGAGGGGAATTTTATGTTGTTTATGCTAATTGTTAAAGCATCAAAAAATTCGGAAGCGGGTATTCTTCCAAGTCCTGAGCTTAGGGAAGCCATGGATAAGTACAACGAGGAGTTAGTTAAGGCTGGCGTGCGGGTTATGGCAAAAGGACTTCACCCAAGTTCAAATGGGATTCGAATTTCGTTTCCAAAACCAGGAGAAAAACAGGTGGTTACTGATGGTCCTTTCACAGAAACCAAGGAACTGATAGCAGGATTTATTTTGATTGATGTAGAGTCTAGAGAAGAAGCTATTCAGTGGGCAATGAGGATGCCGGATCCCCAAGGACAAGGGGAAGGTCAGATTGAATTGCGTCAAGTATTTTAGAACCTGAGATTCAGTAGGAACTATTAAACTAGGACTAAAGCTATTAAAGGTTAGTGGCTTTTTTTCTTGATCAACTTACCCCTCTTATTAAGAATCTTTAACTTTTTGCCATTCTTTTATAAAAGGGGTAGGATGAACTTTTATTCATACTAAATAACATTAATGCTTGACTGATTCTTTTTTGAAAAACCAAATACAAAATAGACGTGTTAAGAAGAATGTCAAAAAAAGTGATATCCATGTAATATACCAATTCCAGTGCACGTATGTCAGTATATCTGTATATTTTTCTATCAAAACTTCACCAAAAGTCAGTACAGAGCAAAAAGCAGCATAATAACCAAGTTGAATAAAGATATTCCGCTTAGTTGGATACCATACATTAAAGATTGCACACGTAACTGGATAAGCATAATATTCGTAAGTGAAGCTCGCTCGACTTACGGATGGGAAAATTCGAACAGGGTATTCGAGTAATCCTATTTCTACAACAATTAATCCTAAAGAAAAAGTCAGTATTTGTTTGAACAAAAACGCAACTACTGCAAGACGTAATTTATTTTTCGGAATGAAAAAAAGCAGTACTGTTGTGAGTATGTAAACAACTATAAAAACCCAAGACTCTAGTCTCATTGAGTTTCCCATCTATCTGCTTGAAACAATTTTTTGTCCTTATAGAACCAATTACAAAAAAGGAGACTTACGAAATATATAAATGCGAAATACATGTATAATCCAAACCAGGTCATTTTCCCGAATTCCAACAAATCGGTATATTGTTCGAGTACTATGTCGAGTGTAGTGGCAGCAGAAACCCAAACAAGAAAGGGTATAACTATGCCTCTTTTATAAATGTAAAAGATAGAGAACAATAAAGGATGAAAAAAATAATCGAGTGTCAAAGGGAAATCATGTGCTTTTGGAAGCTCCCGTACAGGTGCGCTTATTAATCCGTATTTAAAAACAAACATGTTAAAAAGCCAGATAATTGATTGAAACATCATAAGTGACAAAATTCCTTTTCGCGGTTCTTTTCGAAGAATTAAAAGGATAAATCCTATAATACCTAAAATCCACATACCAATTAGGATCCAATACTCCAGTCTCATACCCTTTCAACACCTCTCTCAACAGCTGCTCTAACGAAATTATTTCTCCGAATTTATTGTAAGCCTCTAACTCAAGAACTAGTTGTTACAATTAAATCTCTTAAAAAGATGAATATATACATGACTATTATTTTGTTAAAGTATACAAAATATACAAATTCTACAGTATCGGGAGTATCCGTATCATAAACAATTTGGATACTTGTACAATGCTGAACGAACAGTTGTTATTATTCTTCTATAGAATATAAATTTTTAATTTAGTTGGATTGTTCTTTCTTACTCACAGTTCTGGTAAAATAACCCTAGAAATTATAAATAAACGAGAATAGGTGCTATATATGAAAATACTAGTGGTTGAGGATGATAAGACAATAGCGGTGGGATTGGACTATTCGTTGAAACAGGAGGATTACGAAACGATTGTTTGCCACAATGCTGAACACGCTAAGAAGATTATTGAGCAGCAATTAAAAGATGTGGATTTGTGCTTATTTGATTTGTCTTTACCAGATGGAAGCGGCTATGAGCTATGTGAGTTAGTGAAGAAAAGTGCTGATAAACCAGTTATCTTTCTAACTGCCTTGGACGATGAAGTGAATGTGGTGATGGGACTTGATATGGGAGCGGACGATTACATTACAAAACCGTTTCGAATCCGCGAACTACTTTCTAGGATTAAATCAGTTCTCCGCCGTTATAATAAACAAACAACAACACAAGCAAAAAACATCATAGATATTGAGAAAATCCGGATTAATACATTAGAAGGTAAGGTCTATAAAAATGGGGAGGAAGTACTCCTCACTGCATTGGAATACCGACTTCTATTAATCTTTGCGAACCATATTGGACAAGTTCTTACAAGGACGCAATTACTAGATCGTATTTGGGATGTAGCTGGTGATTTTGTGAATGATAACACATTAACAGTATACATAAAAAGGTTACGAGAGAAACTTGAGGATCAACCACAAAGTCCAACCATTATTAAGACTGTGCGCGGTATGGGTTATAAGGTTGGTGAGTAGGATGTTGCGAAATAAAGAGATTCAGATTCTTTTAGTAGCATTATTAGGGATTACTTTACTTGCAACAGTTTCTACCTATTTCTTTCTTTCCGAAATAGAAGCTGTAGTCGTTTTTCTAACCTCAGCCTTATTGATTGCAAGTAATCTACTGTTTACTAGATGGAGATACAGGGAGATTGAAAAACTTTCCGGTTATCTCCGTAAAATCTCAAGCGGAGACTACAGCCTGGATGTACGAGATAATCATGAAGGTGAACTTAGTATTTTAAAAAGCGATATTTATAAAGTGACATTGATGCTGTCAGAGCACCATGCATTATTGCAACAGGATAAAATAAAGCTAACCAACGCGATTTCAGATATTTCTCACCAACTTAAGACACCATTAACATCAATGATGGTAATGGCAGACCTTTTAGGTGACACAAAGCTAGATGAATCAAAACGAGAAGAGTTCACGAACAATATCCGAGTGCAGCTTGAGCGAATAGAGTGGCTAGTTTCATCGTTATTAAAGCTCTCAAAAATTGATGCAGGAACGGTTCCTTTTAAAAAAGATCCGGTTTATGTTTCAGAATTAATAGAACGGGCGATTCAACCTGTCTTAGTACCAATTGATGTTAAGCAGCAAACATTAAAAGTGAATGGCGAAAAAGAAGATTCCTTTATTGGGGATTTCAACTGGACCGCAGAGGCCATAATTAACATCCTAAAAAACTGTGTGGAGCATACACATGAGGGTGGCGAGATTTCTATAAGTTATTCAGAGAATACAATCTTTACCGAATTAATTATCTCTGATAATGGAAAAGGAATTTCAAAAGAAGATCTACCCTATATTTTCAAACGTTTTTACAAAGGGAAAAATGCAGGCGAGGACAGCGTCGGAATTGGACTAGCCATGGCACACAGCATCATCAAAAGCCAAAACGGTGACATAGAAGTCAAGAGCCAAATCGGCAAAGGTACACAATTCATCATCAAATTTTATAAACAGGTGGTATAACTGGGACAGAGGGACAGGTTCCGTGTCCCAGTTGGGACAACGGACCTGTCCCCTTGTCCTATTCTAGACTACATTTCTAAACGAGAAACAGCAGCAATTGTCTTAATGTGAATAAAATGTCACTTTCGTAGTCACTTAATAGTCATTTTAGGCAGATATACTGAACGTAAGATTAAAAACATGGAGGAATACACGATGAATATATTACAAATTGAGAATCTGTCTAAGATTTATGGTAAAGGTGAAACTGCGGTTAAGGCACTTGATAATGTATCTTTTTCAGTTAAAAAGGGAGAGTTTGTGGCGATAATTGGTCCTTCGGGTTCAGGAAAGTCAACTCTTCTTCATCTTCTTGGAGGAGTAGATCGCCCAACAACTGGAAAGGTATTAATTGATAACACAGATATATATGATTTAAATGAAACACAGCTTGCGATATTTAGAAGAAGACAAATTGGACTTATCTATCAGTTTTATAATTTGATTCCGATTTTAACTGTTGAAGAGAATATTACACTTCCAATGCTTTTAGATGAACATAAGGTAGATCCAAAGCAACTGGCGGATATTGTTAAAAGATTAGGGTTAGAACAACGTTTAAATCACCTGCCTAACCAGCTTTCAGGTGGTCAACAGCAGCGGGTTTCAATCGGACGTGCTCTTATTAGTAATCCTGCGATTATGTTAGCGGATGAACCGACAGGGAACTTAGATAGCAAAAATAGTACTGAGATCATTGAACTGTTAAAAATGTTCAATAAAACGTTCAATCAAACACTGATCATTATTACACATGATGAACGAATAGCTTTACAAGCAGACCGTGTCATTTCAATTGAAGATGGAAGGGTTGCAAAAGACGAGGTGATTCGTCCATGAACATTATCAATAAATTAACAATCCGACATCTTAAGGAGAATAAACGAAGAACCCTTGTTACCATTATTGGTGTCATCATTTCTGTAGCGATGATTACCGCTGTTGCAACTCTTGGAGTCTCTTTTTTAAATCTAATTATTCGGGAAGAAATTTCAAAGAATGGTGAATGGCATGTTCAATATAAGAACTTGGATTTAGAGCAAATTGAAGCAATTGAGAAGGATAACGAAACTAAAAAGGTAATGGTAACACGGGATTTAGGATATGCACACTTACCTGAATCTAAAAATGAAGGTAAACCGTATTTATTTATTAAGGAATACGATACTCTCGCATTTTCGAATTTCCCTATTGAGATTTCAGAGGGGAGATTACCACTAGCAGATAACGAAGTTGTTATATCGGAAGAAATTGAAAATAATGCAGGTGTAAAATATGAAGTGGGCGATAAGCTTACACTTGAAATTGGCAGTCGCGTTATCAACGAGCAAGAAGAAGACCTTGGTCAATCCTATGGGTTGTCTACAGACGATGAGGGAACAGTAATTGAAGATCTGAAGATTGAAAGGACTGAAACGTTTACGATCGTTGGTACAATTAAACGCCCAAGCTTTGAACCATCATGGGCACCGGGTTATACGATTGTAAGTTATACTGATAAAAGTTTAGTAAGTGACTCTGAAAAGGTAAATGCAGTAGTTGTATTAAATAAGGTTAAAGGTTCACTTTTTAAACATGCTGAAGAACTGGCAGAGCAGAATAATATATCAAAAGTATCATATAACTCAGAACTCCTTCGTTATTATGGTGTAACGAAAAATGATAGTTTGCGTATCACATTATTCTCACTTGCAGGAATTATTATGGCTGTAATTATTGTTGGTTCCGTTGCCCTTATCTATAATGCATTTGCAATTAGTGTTTCAGAGCGTTCAAGACATTTAGGAATGCTTGCAAGTGTTGGAGCTACGAAAAAACAAAAGAGAAACTCTGTATTTTTTGAAGGTGGAATCATTGGAGCGATTAGTATCCCTATTGGGTTACTGTCGGGGATTGGTGGTATTGCCATTACGTTTTATTTTATTAATTCATTTCTCTCAGGAGCACTGAATATTGATGAAAAATTTAAGGTAATCGTGACACCTAGCTCAATTATCGTTGCATGTGCTATTTCAATTGTAACTATTTTCATCTCGACATTCTATCCAGCAAAAAGAGCTTCTAAAGTATCAGCCATTGATGCAATTCGTCAAACGCAGGATGTAAAACTTTCACGAAAAGCAGTAAAAACATCCAAGGTTGTTCGTAAGTTGTTCGGGATGGAAGCTGAAATCGGACTTAAAAACTTAAAACGTAATAAACGACGATATCAAGCAACCGTGTTTTCATTAGTTATTAGTATTGTTCTGTTTTTAGCTGTTTCATTCTTTACGAGTAATATTAGTAAATCACTGGAACTTTCTCAAGGTGACATTAGCTATGACATACAGGTGTTTGGTTCTGGAATTGGTTCAGAGGAGTTAGAGCCACTAAAAAAACTGGATTATGTAACAGATTCTGTTACGATTGATGAGGCTAATGTTAATGCATATATAGAAGTTGAAAAGGCTACTCAAGAAATACGTGAACAAATTGCACAAGATGAATCAATTCTTATGGATGGCAAATATCCTTATTACGCATCTATCCATGGGTTAGACAATGAAAGTTTTCAAGAATATGCTAAAAGCATTGGAGCAGATGTTGAAAAACTAACAAATGTAAATCAACCAAGTGCAATTATTATTGAACATACCAAATATCAGGATGCCGAAACTGGTAAATTTATTGAAGCTAAGACAATAGAAAGTGAAGTTGGAGAAACATTAGATTTATATGCATTTAATTATGAAGGTGATGGAGAAAAACCGGATTTTATCAACAAAGTTGAGATAGGTGCATTAACTGATCAAGCTCCGATGGGTGTTCATACAGCAAGCTTCGGCGGACTAGATATTATTGTAAGTAAGGACACATTATACCAACTTGTTGGTTCAAATAAGCAGACAGCAAGTGAAATTAGCCCATACTTGTATATGAATTCATCTGATCCAATAGCAACTCAGAAAGTATTGGATGAAGTTAAAACAGCTAATATGCATGTCTATAACGTACAAGAAAGAAGACAAGAACAAGAACAGCTAGTTATTTTAATGTCTGTATTCACATACGGATTTATCACATTGATATCGTTGATTTCCGTTGCTAATATTTTCAACACGATTTCAACAAGTATATCACTTCGTAAACGTGAATTTGCAATGCTGCGTTCAGTTGGAATGACACCAAAAGGTTTTAATAAAATGATTAATTATGAAAGTATTTTTTATGGTATCAAGGCATTGACATACGGACTCCCAATTAGTGTTGTGATTATGTATTTAATGTATCTTGGATTACATCAAACTTTTGAATATGGATTTGTAATTCCATGGATGAGCGTCGTTTTCGTTATCGTAATCATCTTCATTATCGTTGGAACAGCCATGCTTTACTCCATCCAAAAAATCAAAAAAGAAAACATCATCGATGGATTAAAGCAGGAAAGTATTTAATCATATCTCTAGGCTGACGAAACCTCGGGACGCGGGTCCAGTTCTCTTGTCCTACCATTATTTTACAGTTATTACTCATTTAAAAGTGCCTGACCCTAGAGGGTTTCAGGCACTTTTTTATATTACATCAAGAACCCTTTACAATTAGGACAAAGAGATTTCGTATATCTGCTTGGTATTTGTTCTTGGCAGTGTTTACATACTTTTTCAATTGCTTCTTCACTTTCAGGACCGGTAGATCTATATTTTATCGCTTTAGTGATAAGGTATAAAATGATAAGCAGTGATAGAATACCAACAATATATAAGGATGTAGACATAAAATCAACTCCTTTTCTTATACACAATTATTTCTTACTTTATGGTACGTAAATGAAACCTTAAAAGAACCGATGTCATGGAACTGTGATAAAAACGAAAAATATCGTAAAGAAATTTTTATCTTAGTGCTTATTAGATTAAATGAATGCTCACTAAAGATAACTTGAGCCAAAAATTGTTCAGTAAAAGAGGTATAATAATTACAACAGATAAAGACGCTATCATCTGCAAAAGGAGGAGTTCATATGAGATGTGGAGCTAAATGCTTTCTTGTTGAACTAGAAGTCAATGGAGAAAAGCAAAGTAAGATAGTAACTGCAAGAACACCTGTTGATGCAAGAAAAACGATCCGTTTGGAGTATGGTGGGGACGCACAAATCTTATCAGTTGTAGAAGAGAAGAAGACAAGAAATTAAACTAAACTAATTGTGAATTTTATGAAACCCATTACTAAACAAACCGTATTAAAGATAACTGGATTACTAAGGAGATGAATAGGTGAGAAAATATCACAAGAATATATATTGTGAGAATTGTTCAATGGAAATTAAGGAGCGAAGTAATCTTGTAATCTCTACTTTTTTCTTTTCTTTAGCTGCATATCACGATTCATGCTATTCAAGGTCTTTAAAAGGCATAAAAACTGCTTTTGTTGGAAATGAACCGATAAATGGATTCTCTGGGAATCTTAAAGCAATTATTGCCGCGGTTATAGCTATTATTCTACTATTAACTAACAGTTCTTATAGTATATTAGGTTTTATCGTTTTACTAATACCGCTAATTAGAATTTATGCTTGGTTCATAATTGAGCGGCATTTAAAATGATAAAATTTTCACAAAGTATAAAAGAATAAGGGTAATCAAGAAAGTGGGTTCAGTAATGATTAAAGGAGTCTTATTTGATTTAGATGGTACATTGTTAAATAGAGATGACTCAGTAAATATGTTCATTCATAGACAGTATGACAGGTTTCAACATGCAGTTGGTCATATTCCAAAAGCGACATATGTGAAGAGGTTTATTGAGTTAGATAACAGGGGCTATACTTGGAAGGATAAAGTGTACCATCAATTAGTTAGTGAATTTTCAATTACTGATTTGACTTGGGAAGAACTACTCCAAGATTACATAGTAGAATTAAAGTATAATTGCGTTCCTTTCCCTAATTTGGTTAGTATGTTAGAAGAGTTGCAACGCAACAACCTGGTCCTTGGGATTATCACAAATGGCAAAGGCAAATTCCAAATGAATAATATAGAGGCATTGGGAATAAAAAAGTATTTTCAAACGATAGTAATCTCTGAATGTGAAGGTATTAAGAAGCCAGACCCTCTAATCTTTAATCGTGCCTTGGAAAGACTATCTATCTCTCCTAATGAAAGTATATTTGTTGGTGACCACCCAGATAATGATGTAAGCGCAGCACAAAATGTGGGGATGAAAGGAATCTGGAAAAAAGATTACCAATGGAAGAACGTTACGGCAGATTATATGGTTGATGATCTGGGGGAAATACCTATAATTGTTGGAACATTGAACCTGCAAAAATAGTTAGTTTGTTATAGTCATTGAAAATAAATAAAAAAAATTACTTAAATATAAGCTTCTGTTTTAAAAGGATGAGATAAATGAACTATTTCAAAGTATTTTTGCCATTTACCCTTTTTTTGGTAGTAATTTTATCGGCTTGTGAAAGTTCAAATATTAATAATGATAAAGGATATTCTATCTATCCGGTAAGTAATGATACTACTACTATTACTAATAGTAGTAAGAATACTGAATACGCAGCCCCTACTGGAAAATGGTTCATTGAAGGTGGCGGTAGCATTGGCTTTGGTGTTTCTGCAGGGACAATGAAACCTAATTCAGAGGTTTCAGTCTCTTTATTGGCACATCCTGTAGCTGAAGTAGGTTTAGATAAAGAGGTCAGATTTCAATTAACAAAACGAGACAAAGACAACAACCTGATTGAGGTAGTAAAAGAAAAAATAATACATATCAAAACTATTACGTCGGAAAGGGAATATTTTTCAACAAATCTCCCTAATATCGGTAACGTTCATTATATATTGAGCACTGAAATCTTAGGAGAAGATGGTCAAGTGGAAGATACGTTGATTTCCAGTATTTATGTTCCTGACCAACTAATTTACGGAAAGCTATACTTAGAAAAAGATTCATATTCTTCAAGTGAAACACTTAAACTTAAATTAGATAATAAAGGTCCTACAAACCTGTCATTCGGCTTACCTTATAAAATAGAAATATATAAGCAAGATAAATGGGAACAGATTTCTATAGATGTTGCTTTTGAAATGATTGGTCTTGATCTTAAACCTGGTCAGACATTTGAACAAAATATTTCTTTGAATCAGCTGAAAGAAGAGGGACGATACCGAATCTTGAAAGATATTAGCGCAGATGGAACTGACTTTGTTACTACTCTTAAAGTCGTATTTAGCATAGAATAGTAATATATGTGAAGACATTTACTCTGAAATATAATAAATAATGAAGAGTAAATTTATAGATACATATCATTTACTAATAAGCAATATTATGGTGTTTAATATATTTTTTAAAGGTGATATAAGTACGTAAGGAGTGAAAGAATGACCAATAATAATGGTTCAAAAAGCATTCCAACTAGATTAATTGTGCAGAAAGAAGAAGTAGAGAATTTAGTGATTATCTTACCAGGAGCTGGTTACACAACGCAAGCTCCATTGTTACACTATACAACAGCATTATTCTATGCGGAAGGTTTTGATGTTTTACATATTAACTATTCCTTTAGTAAGGCAGAGATGAATGCTCTAAATAATAGAGCTTTTGCCAGAGATGTCCAACTTGCAATTGACAATGCAATCAAGAACAAGAAATACAGTAATTATTATGTAGTAGCTAAATCAATTGGAACAAAAGCTGTATGTTATCTGCTGAATAATCCAATGTTTAAAGAAGCATTAGTAGTTTGGTTGACTCCTATATTACAAAATGATGAGGTTTTTAACGAAATGGTTAACAGCGATAAAAAGGGACTTTGTATTATAGGGGATAACGATATTTGTTTCGTTGTCGAGCGTTTCGAACAATTGAAGAATAATCCTAATCTCAAATTGAAAGTAGTTGAAGGTGGAAATCATAACTTGGAGCTTGATCAAGAACCTATAAAGTCTATTGATCTTCTTAAAAGTGTAATCTCTACTATTAATCATTTTATAAATAACAACGGGCACCCTTAGAGAAAGGGTGCTTTTAAACAGGAGAAGAAACTGGTAGGTTGTTTTAGGGTTTAGGAAGAAGCTCCTAGTTTTTATCTTGCAAGACCTCTCTCAAAAGCTGCAAGATGGTTCATAGAGGCGTTACGAAGTTGAGTAAAAACAGTTCTGGCATCATTAGGAATCGCAAATGTTAGAAATTTATTGTACATAGCAATATTATCTATTTCACCCTGAACTCCCGCAGCATATGCTGCTTTAATACTTTCTGGTGTAGTTACGAATGACTGGGCATTATTGGGTGGTAATGGCACCTGATAACGTTCAAATAGTAGTAATAAAGCATTTATATGCCTCAATTCAGCAGTTTTAATTTGAGCAAAGGTACGAATAAATCCAAAATTTGCTAGAATATTATCATATCTTGCTTGAGCTAAATATTCATCTTGGATCGCAAAAGTTAACATTTGTGGTAAGGTTAAAGTTGTAGCACTTAATGCACCAGTTGCACCAAAATTTTGAGTTTGTCTATTCATGATTGGTTTCTTTAAAAATAGTAAATACAAAAACCATACAGCGTGATTCTGTTCGTCAGCAGCTGCACGTTTAAATCTTTCTTTAATAATTGGATCCTTTGCTTTTTCTGCAATATCCAAATAGAAATCAACGGCCCCTTGTTCATCTTTGAAAGCAAATTCGATTCCAGCTCTATACTTGTCTGGACATCCCTCGCTGATTTGATATGTCGGCTTTCTTCCAGTTAAAGTTGTATAAATTTCACTAAAATACTCAAGATGACGTTTTTCATCTTTTTGTATTTCAAGTATTTGGTTCTTTTCATTCTTTGTAGGTGCCATATCAGCTAACTTCTGATAACAAGCGATCGCACTATATTCCGCATTAATTGCTTTCTGTATATCCTTTGTAAGTGAATCCTCATTTGTGTTTCTATAATTATCAACATTATGATGTGGAACATATTGGAAATATAGATTTGAAAACATGATTATCCTCCTTATTCCTTTTTCTTCCATGTATTTTATGCTTTGTGCATAGGTATTGGTGTAAGATTCATATTTTTCTTTTGGAATAAATGATCGTTAAAGAAGGATTAGCTTTGTTTTTTGTTGAAGTTTAGTGAGAAACCAAAATATTTCTCGATATAGTAGGCTGTCTTATTCTCTTATATATCTTAGATGTTGTCATATGCTGTGTCTCAAGAAATATGTTTATCATTTATTAAAATCATGTACCTATTAGGGGGAATTCAGTGACTTCAAAGGAATTGTTAGTTAGTATTATAGGTGGTTTTTTGGTTTTATTAATTTATGGGCTTCTAACACGCGAATTTAAGTGGTCAGCTTTGGTATTTGCATTAGTTATGCTTTTAATTACAAACGCTATTATAAGATTTATCAAATGGAATTCCAAAATATAAAAAACAATGTAAAAGTCCATAACTTTATTTCTTGGTTATTCGATATTGTAAGAACGAGTGAATAACCTTGTGGGTATTAGGAGTGTGTAGTAAGTGAAATCGAGAAGGGAAGCTATTAATTCTGTTTAAAATTAGGAAATTCATATGAAGATTATCCATTTAACGATAAGAATTGGACATTGATACGTCATAAAGAGAACAAGAAAGTATTTTCCTGGATTTTCAATAGAAACGACCATATCTGGATAAACCTAAAGTGTGATAGAGATTGGGTAGATTTTTATCGCCAAAATTATTCTTCTATAGTTCCAGCTTTTCACCTCAATAAAGAACATTGGAATTCTGTAATTCTAGACGGCACCATACCACAGGAAATAATTCATGACCATATTAGACAAAGCTATCATTTAACAAAAAAGTAGAAACTGGATGTGCTAGTTCACAATTTTCAATAGCCATGAATCATAAATGGGTGCAGCTGCATCCATATTTTTTTACCACTCACTTGTTATCATTAAGAAAAAAAATTTCTGTCTTGTTATGTTATTACTAGATCGGATTATTTGAAGTTCTCATGGAGAAATATGGTAATATATAAATAAAGAATTTCAATATTCATAAAACACACCTAAGAGGAGGAATTGATTTGTACGATAGTGTTCTATCTGCAGTTTATACTATATTAACTTTTTGGATAGTTTTCTTGGTGTTCCAAAGAGTTAATAATCGCTATCCAAAGAGTAATTCATGGAAAAAGGACATTTTACTCACATTGATTCAGAGTGTAGTTATTGCCTTATTAGTACTTCCGATTTTATCGATTTTTATCTAATAGAATCTGTGAAACTTCTTTTTATGTAGTTTAATACTTGTTCGGATAACAAGAGATCTTTTGTTCAAGTTGGAAATGGCATCTTTAAATTAAAGAGAGTGTCATAGTGTTAGAAAAGCAAATTGGAAAGTGGAAGGTTATCATTATAGTATTCTTGGGTTTCCAGTGAAGATGATAGATCAATATCTGAGCATTAGAGGGATAGTAAATTGAATTCACTTTTATTTGAATAGATAGTCTGGTAGAGGAAACCGGTTCAAAAAGTGAATAATTAGAATCTCAGTTCAACCAAACATCTTGTGAATATATTGTGGCCAAACATTAGGTGCATTAATCTATTGAAGGTTTAATGCCCTTTTTTATTGAATTTACTAAACTACCAAACCCGAAAAGTGGACCAGGAATTAAGATAACAAGGAAGATGAAAAATGAACGTTATAAAATACTTCTCAATTCAATTTGTACTATGTTGTGTAATTATCTTCGCCAATTTTTATTTAGACCAATATATTAGTAAGCCGTTTTCTTATACCGACTTACTAGCAATAATTACAGGAATTGCTATAATTATCATTTGTTTTAATCTTTATATTAGGTTTCAAAAACACATAAAACCTTTTAGGAAATATGGAAAAGTTTTAATTTCTTTATTAGCAATTATTGTTGCGATTATTTTTATAGGAGTTTTAACAGGAGAAATGCAATTTTAACTTCTTTCATTAACTGGTTATAAACCTTGAAGATTAGACAACCAGATAAAGTTAAGGAATACTGGTTAAATTATACTGGGTTTCTAGCAACAAAGATAAAGCGACTCTAGGTTGAAAAAATATAGTAAAGTAGAATACGTGAATAATGATAACTAATTTTCTCATTAATCCCAGGATTAATGTGATTTTTAGGTAAACGTACTAACAAAAAAGTCTTAATAAATATGCATATTCATGTATCTTATTCTACTAAAGGTAAAAACTAAGTTATTTTGTAACGAATTTTACACGTACATCGTCAAAGCATAAAAGGAGTATAAGGTTAAAGTTGAGTTGGAGGGATAAAATGAAATTTTCTTTTTTGATAGTAATGTTATTTACTCTGAGCTCCTGTATACAGGATACTACCTCTACTACTAATAAAGACGAAAATAGTACACCTGTAGTCACAACCGATAGTGCTATTAACACAGGGATTACAGTAAGCACCGAACAAAATCAATCGCAAAATCATTATGACTATTTAGCCAAAAATAAAGGTGAAATATCTGAGGTTGACTTTGAAACGGCTTATGAAATGTGTATGGGAATTCTTAATGACTATTATAAAGCAGTCTGGAACGGATCGAATCTGGTATTGGATACATATATTGATAACGATAACCTTAAACAGTATACTCAAAAGAAAATTCAAGCCCAACATGATGCGAAGGGAATTTTAAATGATAATATGCAAGATATTGAGATTGGTGATTGGGAAGTTGATTATACTGATGATGTGAATGGAGGCTTTCTCTATTTAAAATTACCAGTAGAAATTAAAAAGGATGTAGGTAGTTATGGTGAAAACAATGAATTTCTTGTACGTAATATAAACGGCAAGTTAGTTATTGTTGATTGGTATACTGATACAAAAGATAGTTATGATTTCTTGGTGCGTGGAGAAAATCAAACGATTGACAAACCTACAATTTGGAATGACCTCGAGTGGGTAAAAAAAATACATAAAAAACAGCTTGAATTCTCTGGCTCTACTCGATAATAGAGATTTAAAGCTAGCTTGGCAATTAATGAGATTTGCTACAAATACTTGAATACATTACTTATAAAACTAACCCGTGCGTTGATCCAAGAAGTTGAGAAAGGATATTATTCGAGTTTTTCAAACCTTAAATAGTAAGGCCGGTGGTGTCATTTTGAAGAAATTTGGGCTAGTTGCTGCACTAATTCTACTTATTGTTATATTTTTTACTTTCTATAAATACCGTTTGCAAGACTTAGATGATGTACTTAATATTGAACAAGTTGACCGTATTCTTTTGACAACAGAAGAAAGAGAACTTAACGGAGTTGAAATTCCAAGGGTTAGCCAAGAACAAATAAAACAACTTGGTGAATTTTTAAATCAATATCAAGTAAGATTAACTATGAAAGAGGGTTGGTCTTCTGATTATCCAAAAGAACAGTTTACTCTTCGCATAGTATATAAAAACGGAGATTATGAGATTTTTACTTTCGAACGCGATGTCGTCGCTACAACACGAATTTATGTAGTAGTAAATGCTCCATTGGATTATAAATGGATACAGGAGTTTGAGCGTGATCTTAACTCAAATTAATTAAGTGGCTTAAAGGATTACTAATCTTCTTATTCAACTACCGGGTGCTTTGAAACCAAGAAGGATTAAAGCACTTTTTGTTGAAGTTATTAATCTAAACAAGCAGGATAGTTAAACGAAGATTTGGAATGGGTGGGTACTTTGAGAAGATTCGGGGTAATTTTTGGCATTTTATTAACAATTATTTTAGTGTTTGCTATTGTAAACAAACTATATTATCCATCTATTTCGATAGCTGGTATATCGATAATTGAAGCTTTGGCAGCTATTGTTTACACAGTTATATTTATTGGTAGTTTTCTATATTTAGTGTTGAAAAAGGAAGAAGCAGAGTCCTTCTCTGCATTAAAAATAATTGGATACTTTATATTAGGTTCATTTACTTTTAATATCAATCAAATTTCACTTCCTCTTGGGTTTGTAGTGTACTTGTTATTTCTTCGACCTACAATAAACGTAGATGTAAAACGATTGGCAGCTATCTTTGGTTTTTTAGCATTTATTCTTGTACATTGGATATTGCCATTTGCCATTCAAGAATGGCAAAGCCGCCCAATATTAATCGAACATGAACTTGGTTCAGTATATAAGGTGAACTTTCAAGATGAGTATGAACTAATTAAGCAAGAGTTAAAGCTAGAGAACCAAAATTTAAGGCTAGAGGATTTTGGAATAGAATATGTGAAAGATGGTAGAATTAAAGACTTAAGCTGGCAACTTATTGGACAAAACAGTAATAGTTTTAATCTTTATCAAATTCGATATGATATTGATAAGAGTAGCTATCAAGTGACGAATAGTCAGTCTGATACATGGATTCAATACAATCGCTTAATAGAAGCTGACCATTTCTTTGAAAATCTTAATGTTCTTGATATTAAAGATATTACTCATGCGAAGGGTGACTTTTCTTCCTATGTGATACGAAGCACAGGAGAACGAATAAATTATGCAGTAGAAAATGGAACTCATTTTTACTTATCTAATGGAAAAATACAATTATTAGATGATGACCAGTTACCAGTTGAAGCTTTTTATATTTCAACATTCGCAATGATGAAAACGGGTGAAAAAAGAAATGATCAAGGCAATATAACAGAAGAAAGCTTCGAAGGTACCCAGTTATCTGATTATCTATTTGATTTAAAGGTTGTTGAGGAATGATAATGATATAGGTGGGCTTTTTAAAGTTTTTATTATCAATCTAAGTAATCTATTTTTAATGTGAATAAATACACTACTAATAGATGCTGACTTGGAAGCATGTTGTTAAAGATGGTAACTTCAAAATTGGTTTAGAAAATAAATAGTGTAAATGATGATCAAAGGCTGCTTTCCTTCATAAGAAGGAAAAGCAGCCATTTTTGTAGAAATTATTTCACTAACAAAGCAGGTGTGCGGCCGAGCCTAGGTCGTATCATATAGCGGGTGGGATTCCCGCCGAGTAAGAACTAGCCATTCGCTCG